>JACCTM010000474.1 GCA_013812385.1 Geodermatophilaceae bacterium
ACCAAGGCCTTGCCCGTACGGGAGTCGTTGTGCGACAGGACATCTGCAGTGATCTCGATGAGGAAGGACTCGAGGTCGCCCTCGTTCCACTTCCGGAAGATGTCGGCTACCTCCGCCGGCTCGATGCCGAGTCCCTCCCGCAGCAGGTCATAGGCCTCGGCGATCAGCTGCATGTCGGCGTACTCGATACCGTTGTGCACCATCTTCACGAAGTGCCCGGCGCCGTCCGGGCCGATGTGGATGCAGCACGGCGTGCCGTCGACCTGGGCGGCGATCTTTTCGAAGACCGGGCCGAGCCGCTCGTAGGCCTCCACCGATCCGCCGGGCATGATGCTCGGCCCGAGCAGCGCGCCCTCCTCGCCGCCGGAGACGCCGGCACCTACGAAGTTCAGCCCGAGTTCGCGAAGGGCGGCCTCGCGGCGGCGGGTGTCGCTGAATTGCGCGTTGCCGCAGTCGATGACGACATCGCCCTCTTCGAGCACTGGGGTGAGCTCGTCGATCACCGCGTCGGTCGGGTCACCGGCCTTGACCATGACGATGATCGTGCGGGGCTTCTCCAGCGAGGCGACGAAGTCCTCGATGCTCTCGCTGGGTACGAACTCGCCTTCGTCCCCGTGCTCGTCGAACAAACTCTTCGTCTTGACGTACGACCGGTTGTGCAAAGCCACCGTGAAGCCGTTGCGGGCGAGGTTCCGGGCCAGGTTGCGGCCCATCACCGCCAGCCCGGTGACCCCGATCCGGGCCGTGGCGGTTGCAGACGCGGTCTCATCGCTCATTCCGCCACCGTAGGGCCAAAATCAGAGTTGATCATCGGCAAATGGGGGGGTTTCGCCGCGCTGAATGCCCGATTTGCCGATGATCAACTTTCGCGGTCGGCTAGCTTTCAGTAGTAGCGGGGGTACCGGCCGAAGTCCGGGTCCCGTTTCCCGAGAAAGGCGTCGCGTCCCTCGACTGCCTCGTCGGTCATGTACGCCAACCGGGTCGTCTCGCCGGCGAACAGCTGCTGACCGATCAGCCCGTCGTCGATCATGTTGAACGCGTACTTCAGCATCCGCTGGGCCGTCGGCGATTTCGCGTTGATCTCAGCCGCCCACTGCAGGGCGGTCCGCTCCAACTCGGCATGCGGGACGACGGCGTTGACCGCGCCCATCCGGTGCATATCCGCGGCGGTATAAGTCCGGCCCAGCGCGAAGATCTCCCGGGCGAACTTCTGTCCGACCTGACGGGCGAGGTACGCCGAACCGAAGCCACCGTCGAAGGACCCCACGTCGGCGTCGGTCTGCTTGAACCGAGCGTGCTCCTCGCTGGCCAGGGTCAGGTCACACGTGACGTGCAGCGAATGCCCGCCGCCCGCCGCCCAGCCGGGTACGACCGCGATCACGAGCTTGGGCGTGAAACGGATCAGCCGCTGGACTTCCAGGATGTGCAGCCGCCCCGCCCGCGCCGGGTCCACCGTCTCGGCGGTCTCGCCACTCGCGTACTGGTATCCCGTACGTCCGCGGATCCGCTGGTCACCTCCGGAGCAGAAGGCCCACCCGCCGTCCCGTACGGAAGGACCGTTGCCGGTGAGCAGGATGCAGCCGACGTCGGAGGTCATCCGGGCGTGGTCGAGCGCGCGGTAGAGCTCGTCGACCGTCCCGGGCCGGAAGGCGTTGCGCACTTCCGGGCGATCGAAGGCGACCCGTACGACCGGCTGGTCGGCGCCGTCCAAGACGTGCCGGTGGTAGGTGATGTCGGTGAACTCCGGGCCGCGCATTTCGGGGTCACCGACCTCGCGCCACATCGACGGGTCGAACAGCTCCGAGACGATCCGGTCGGCCATTGCCGTCCTCTCTGCGCCGGTACGGGCGCATTGGCACGATCGGCGAACCCGGTTGCCGCCATGACGAGACTAGGAGGGTGCCCCCACATCCTGCTCGACCCGCAGTCGGGTCTAGAGCAATCTGACCATGACCGGCGACTCCACGTTGACCGGCGCCCTTGTCGGGCTCCGTGATTGGCACCTCAATGACCTCGCTGCGTACCGCCAGTGGCTGCGACCGCACCACGAGTGGCATGCCTGGGACGGCCCGTACTTCCCCCGGCCGACCGACGCGCAGGCCGACGAGATCTGCGCACAACTGCGTCGCCGGATCACCGCCGCCGACTGGCCGATTCCCCGGACCAGCCTCGTGATCGCCGATCGAGACAGCGACGTACTGGTGGGCAGCGTGAGCTGGTACTACGAGTCCGAGGTCACCGACTGGCGCCGCATTGGTGTCGTCCTGTACGACCCGGCTTCCTGGTCCGGCGGACGCGGCACCGAAGCGGTGCGGCTCTGGGCCGACTACTTGTTCAGCAGCACCGAGATCGCCCGGCTTGACTTTGCGACGTGGTCCGGGCACACCGCGATGTGCGCGATCGGCTCGAAGTTCGGCTGGACCGAAGAGGCGCGCTTCCGTGACGCCCCAGTCGTACGCGGGCAGCGGTACGACAGCGTCGTGTACGGCGTACTCCGCCGGGAATGGCTTGGCCGCCCGGCCGGTTTATCGGCGCACGCGGCCATAGCCGTCGATAGCGTGGGGC
>JACCTM010000475.1 GCA_013812385.1 Geodermatophilaceae bacterium
GTGCACGACGGCGCAGTTCCCCCGCCCCGCGCCCCGGCCGGCGAACTCGGTGCTGGACACCGCGTCCTGGACCGCGGCCGGTCTGCCCCCGTTGCGCCCGTGGCGCGCCGCGCTCGCCGCTGCGTTCACCGCACAGCGAGCCGCGCTCACCGCATCCTGAGACATCGCGAGTCCGGCCGTTCGGGAGCCCGGTCCCTTGGTGACCTTGGTGCGGTGCAGGGTTGACAGACCGCCGAGCTGAACTTAGGGTTGCTTTGCCTAATTATGGAGGCGTCAATGGGTGGGTGGTGGACGGGCCGGCGTGCGCGTTGGTGCATGTCCGGTCTGGTGATGGTCTTGAGTGCGGCGGCGTGCGGCTCTGATGATTCGAGCGCGGACCCGGCCGAAAGGACGGCTGGGAACAGTTTCGATCAGGTCAATCTGGTCGCGAGCTCCGAGTCGTACCAGGCTCGATTCACCGTGCCCGAGATGGTCAACGCATGGGGCATCGCGATTCGCCCACGCGGCGCGGGTGGCCATTTCTGGATCACCGGCGGGGGCTCGTCGCATGAATTCGTCGGAGACGTGTCGTCTTCTCCCGATCCGTCGCTGCAGCGACTGTTTCAGGATCAGCTGACGACGGTCACGATCCCAGGCACGGACGCCAGCACCGAGGACTCGAGCATCGGAAAGGCCACCGGCGTGGTGTTCAACGGTGCGGACATCAGCTCCGACGCGTTCAGGGTGTCCGAGCAACCGGTACGGGTGGACGGACGTGACGTGGCACTGGGTGGCTCGGCGCGGTTCATCTTCGCGACCGATTCGGGCCGCATCGCCGCGTGGGGCGAGCAAGCAGCGGACGGCTCGGTGGTGCGAGCCAACGGTCCCGCTCAAGAGGTGTTCAACGGCGAGGCCCAAGGCATGCAGTTCTTCGGGCTGGCGATCAAGCAGGGCAGCTTCGACCGGTTGTGGGCGGCTGACTTCGGCACCAATCCGCAGATCCGTCAGTTCGACACGGCCTGGCGACTGATGTCCACCGAGGGTTTCGCCAACCCGTTCGCCACCGGTGCGCCGGTCGATCCTGCCAACCCGGCGAAGGGCAGCCGGCCGCAGCCCGGCGACCCCGTGCCGTTCAACATCACCACCGTGGGTCAGCATGTGTTCGTTGCGTATGCCCTGTCCCAGCCGGCTGAATCGCTCGGTCCTGACGGGCCGGTCTTCGACGCTGGCGAGGAAGACTCCCTCGATGCCGACGAGGAGCAAGCAGTCGGCAACCGACCCGACAAAGGCAAGCTGGCCGAGTTCACCAGCACCGGCGAACTGGTGCGGGTCTTCGACGACCAGGGTCGGCTCAACGCCCCGTGGGGCGTTGCGATCGCGCCGGAGGGCTTCGGTGCACTGGCCGGAAAGGTCTTGGTAAGCAACTTCGGCGGCGCCGGACGGATCTCGGTGTTCGATGATACGACCGGCGATTATGTAGATGATCTTCGTGACGAGGCGGGCAAGCCCGTCGCGATCGAGGGGATCTGGGGCATCCTGTTCGGCAACGGGGAAAGCCTCGGCGACGCTACCGCGCTCTACTTCGCGGCCGGACCCGAGGAAGAGGTCGACGGACTCTTCGGCGCTCTCCACCTGCCGGCTGAACTCTGTTCAGCGGTCTCCCTGGGCCAGCTTCAGCGAGGTGCCCTCGATGGTGACCGCGATCCGAGGTAGCGGTTCCTGCGCTGGGCCGCGGACAACCCGACCGTCGGCGATGTCGAACTCGCTGCCATGGCAGGGGCAGGTGATCGCGCCGTTGTTCACTCCGTTGACGGTGCAGCCCTGGTGGGTGCAGATCGCGGAAAAAGCCTGGAAGTCACCCTGGGTGGGCTGAGTCACCACGACCTCGTGTTCGGCGAAGGCGATGCCGGCACCGACCGGCACCTGGGCGGTCGAGCCGAGTCTGGTACCGGGGACGGCGACGAGCCCACCGCCGGCGGCGCACCCGGGCAGGGCGGCTGTCACCCCGAGGATGCCCGCGCTCGCCATGACCGCTCGCCGGTTGAATCCAGCAGCAGTGGGCTGATCGTGGTGCACGTTGTCTCCTCTTGCGTCCGAGAACCGTTGAGCTGCCGGGGGGTGAACACCCTGGCGAGAGCAGGTCACCGCGAGCAGCGATGCCGAGCGCGCAGCCGACAGCCAGGTGATCATGCGGCGACCAGCAACCCGGTCAGATACATGATCAGGACACCGCCGATCAGACCACCGATCGCCAGTGGGTCGATGACGCTGTCGGCCCGTTCCCGCAGGGTGGGCATGATCTGAACGATCACCTGGATGATGGCGCCGACGCCGATGCCGAGCAGGAAAGCCGAGAGCTCGGCATTGTTGACTGCCGCACCGAGCAGCGCGCCGAGGATCGCCGGCGCACCGGCGATCAGTCCGAGTGCCAGCAGCCGCAGCACCGACGGTCGCGTGGCGGTGAGCGGGGCGACCACCGCAATGCCTTCGGTGGTGTTGTGCAGCGCGAACCCGATGACCAGGGCGGTGCCGAGGGCGAGCTCACCGACGGCGTAGGCCGCGCCGATCGCGAGCCCCTCACCCAGATTGTGCAGCCCGATGCCCACCGCGATCATGAGCGCGAGCCCGAAACCACTCCGGGCGTCTCCGCCGGCCGGCTGCTGCCTTCCTCGCACCCATCGATCGATGGCGGTGAGCAGCAGGAACGCCAGTACCGCGCCGAGGACGACCAGCGCCGCACCGCCGAAGGCGCCGCCGGTGCGCTCGGCGAGCTCGAATCCTTCGGTGGTGCCGTCGACGACCAGGAAGGCCAGCAGTCCGACGGTCACCGCGAGCAGCACCCGCACAGCGTTACCGCCTGCCCGGCGCAACAGCGGCAGGAACATCATCCCGAGCAGCACCGGGATGATCCCGACGTAAGTGCCCAGCAGCGCCATGAGCCCGAAGAATCCAGCGTCGGCGCGCGGTGTGTCCACGGCCACGGGGATCTCGTGCTCGATCACCAGCCCGGTCGAGGTGAGCATCGAAACGAGATAGGGCTGCCCGTCGCGCCACGGGTAGTCCAGGCGCAAGGTGTCCGTGCCCAGCCGCCCGATCGGCTCGGTGGTGCCGGCAAAGTCAACGTAGGCGTCGTTGACGAACACCTGCGCCACCTGCACCGGGTCTGGCCCGGTGTTGCGCACGGTCAGCTCGATGACGCCCGGGGTGAGCTCGGTGCGCTCGACCGCGAGTTGCTCGATCGGGGGGCCGGTGCGTTCGGGCAAGCTCCGCTCACCCAGTAGGGCCAGCGCGGACAGCGCGGCGCCGAGGAGCAGGACCGCGACCAGGCCGAGCACCCACGCGGACGTCCGCGTACTGGAACGGATGTACATCTAGCCCACCACTTCGAAGAAGCCCATCCAGCCCAGGTCGGCGAACTCGGTCTTGTGGGCGTGGAACATGAACTTCCCGGTGTACGGGAAGCGCACCTCGCAGATCCCACGTTGGCCTTGCCCCTGGATAACGGTGTCGGTGAGCTCGCTGGGTTGGAGTCGAGTGCCGGTGGGGTAGTAATCGAAGAAGTTGCCGTGCAGGTGGAAGCTGTTGATCGGGTCGTATTCCAGGATGTTGACCAGATAGATACGCACGAGCTCGTTGCGCTTGACCTGCACCGGTTCGTGCATGTAATGGAACGGGATGCCGTTCACCGCATAGAGCTGGTTGCCCTCGCCGTCGAACGTGGTGTTGTAACCGTGCATCACCATGATCATCTCGTCGGCGGGTGGTCGCCCCTGTTCGGGGTCGATGATGAAAGTGCCATACATGCCGCGGGCGATGTGTTCTGGCAAGGGGCTGACGTGGCAGTGGTAGAGGTGCAGCCCGAACGGCGCAGCGTCGAACTCGTAGGTCACCTGCTGGCCGGGTTCGATCACGCCCAAGCCGACATCGGGTACGCCGTCCATTGCGGCGGGATGGATGCCGTGGAAATGCATGGTGTGTGGGTGTGCGGAGCCGTTGGTGAAGCTCACCCGCAGTAGGTCGCCCTCCTGGCAGCGCAGCGTCGGGCCCGGGATCCGGGAGTTGAAGGTCCAGGCCGGGAACTGCAGCCCAGGCGCCACCTCGATGTCCTCGTCACTGGCGAAGACCTCCCAGTCCCGCCGCACCCGGCCGTCGGGAAGGGCGGAAACCGTGCCGTAGTCGAAGTCTCGGAGGATCTTGCTCGGGTGGAACCCGTTGGCGACGTGGTCGACCGTGCTGCCCTGACGAAATGTCGGGCCGCTCACCCCGCCTCCATGGGGGGTGGTATCGGCCGCGCCGTCGTGCTCGAGCCCGGCGGTCGTGGTCGGGGCCTCCACCAGCCCCCGCGCACCGAGTGTGAGTCCAGCCGACCCGGCCACCGCCCCGCCCAACAGGAACCGACGCCGAGACGGGCCCGCCGCCATCAGAGCGTCCGGCCGTGCACGGCTTGGACCAGTCCAGACCCCAGGGCGTGTCTGCGGCCGTCGACCTCGATCCATAACGGCCCGCCGAAGGGCGCCCACTCGAGCACCTCAAGAACAACGCCAGGGCGGACACCGAGCCCAGCAAGGTGACGCAGCACGTCACTGTCCCGATCACTCACCCGCTCCACCAGGAACCGCCTGCCCGCTGCGGCGGTTGCCAGCGGGGTGGCCCAGTCCTCCACGTGGTGCCCGGAGGGAGGCGGGATGGGGTCGCCGTGCGGGTCGTGTGTCGGATGATCCAGGAAGGTGTCGATCCGCTCCTCGAGCCGGGCGCTGATCGCATGCTCGAGGACCTCGGCCTCCGCATGCACCTCGTCCCACGGTACGCTGAGGACGTCGGCGAGGAAGACCTCGATCAGGCGGTGCCGCCGCACGACTCCCAGCGCGTGCCGCTTTCCGTGATCCGTCAGTCCGATTTGGTGATCATTCGTCCGGCGAACCAGCTGATTCGCCTCCAGTCGCTTGAGCATCGCCGAGACCGTCGGAGCCGCGACCCCAAGGTGGCCGGCCACGGCGGACGTCGTGACCGCGCTGCTGCGGCTGGACAGCGCGAAGATCGTCTTGAGATAGTCCTCAACCGCTTCGGTGTGGGCTATCCGGCAGCATCTCAATCCAGCGCGACGCCGATCTTTAGCCTCGTTCACGCGCAGAGCTTAGAGGCGTCTCACGCCTGGCGCAAGAGCGTGCAGGGGACAGCGCCACCGGCCACACCAGTCACCTGCTGGGAGCGAAGGTCCAGTTCCTCACCGAGATGCTCGTCATCGAGGTCACCAACCCCACCATGCGCCGAACCCCAGCTTCCGACCTCTACGACGTGCCCCTGCTTCAGTTCGTGCCGACCAGCCACAAATGATCACACGCGCGAGTCGGCGATGGCTGGCGACGCCTTCCCGTCTGCAGCCGACAGCTCTATCGGCACTGCGTCTCCCAGCGAGATCGTCTACCGGGAGCGCGCAACACGCGGGTGGCTGGGTTCTCGGCCGAGGCTGTCGCTGGCGACGCAGCTCGTCCGGACG
>JACCTM010000480.1 GCA_013812385.1 Geodermatophilaceae bacterium
CGCTGATGCAGGCGATCACCTTCGACACCGACGGCAACTGCCTGGGCGGTTCGTTCATGGACTACCTGCTGCCCACGTCGATGGAGGTGCCGACCTTCGAGCTCGGCATGACCGTCACGCCGTCCCCCTACCACCCACTGGGCGTCAAGGGTGTCGGGGAGTCCGCGACGGTCGGCTCGCCGCCGGCCGTGGTCAATGCGGTGGTCGACGCCCTGGCGCCGTACGGCGTCATGCATGCCGACATGCCGCTGACGCCGGCCCAGGTGTGGCTCACCATGCAGGGCAGGCCGGCTCGGACCGACCTCGCCTACGAGTGAGACGTCGATCGAGGTGGCGCTTACGCTTGATTGATGCCTACAGCTGAGCGGCTCGTACGGCTGAGCCGACCGACCAGTGGGGAGTGCCGGTGACCGCGTCTGTCGACGAAGTGGCCGACCGCGCGGCGGAGCTCACCCGGATGCGGGTGCCCTACGTCCATGCCCGGGTGGTATTGGCGCAACGGCCGACCAGCGTCAAGCCGGGCGATCAGGCGCTGGTCCTGCCGGACGGGAGCATGGAGGGGTTCGTCGGGGGCGACTGCGCGGAGTCGACCGTACGCGCGCAGTCGCTGGCCCTGCTGGACTCCGGTGATTCGCTGTTGCTGCGGATCACCCCGGAGCCGGAGTCCGAGCCGCAGGAGGCGGTGGCTGGGACGTTGTCAGTACACAACCCGTGCCTGTCCGGCGGGACCCTGGAGATCTTCCTGGAGCCCCGCCGACCCCCACCGCTGGTCGTCGTCGAGGGGGACACCCCGATCGCGCGCGCTCTGCTGGCGATCGGCCGGCCGCTGGGGTACGAGCTGGTACGGCACTCAGGATCGTTGCCCGACGACGTCGCCGCGGTCGTGGTGGCCTCACACGGGCGGGACGAGGCCGACCTGCTTCGCGCCGCTGTGGCAGCGCAGGTTCCCTACATCGGGCTGGTCGCCAGCCGCAAGCGCGGTTCGGCGGTGGTGGCTTCCCTAGACCTGGAAGACCAGCCGGTGAGTGCGATCCACACGCCGGCCGGACTTGACATCGGGGCTCGTACGCCCGAGGAGATCGCCCTGTCGATCCTGGCCGACATCGTCGCGCGGCGGCCGAGGCCGACCGGCCGTACAGCGTTGGTCGACGCCAGGTCCGCAGCGGCGGCCGGGCACGCGCCAGTCGCGTCCGAGGCCAGCGACCCGGTGTGCGGGATGACACTGGCCGCGGTGGACTCCTCGCTGCATCTCGAGCACGACGGCACCCGGTACTACTTCTGCGGCAGCGGCTGCCTGCGGGCTTATGCCGCCGATCTGCGGGCTTCGGTGCCGACGGTGCCGGCTCGATGAGCCTGTGACCCAGCACAGCGCCGACACCCCCCTCGCGGTCCTGGCACCGGACACCGACGGTCTGGCCGCGGCGCTCGAGGGGATCGGGTATCTCACCGATCTCGGCCTGGCCACGGCACTGTTCTGCGCGGTCCGGCTGCCACAGCCGGTCCTGCTCGAGGGCGAGGCCGGGGTGGGGAAGACCGAAGCGGCCAAGGCGCTGGCCCGCGCTCTGGACACCCCACTGGTCCGGCTGCAGTGCTACGAGGGGATCACGGCCGCCGAGGCGCTGTACGAGTGGAACTATCCCCGGCAGTTGTTGGCGATCCGACGCGCCGAGGCCGGCGGGGAGGAGGTCTCCGAGGCGAGCTTGTTCGGAGTGGACTACCTCATCGAGCGTCCGCTGCTGGCCGCGATCCGGCACCCCGGGCCGCGCCCGGCGATCCTGCTGATCGACGAGGTGGACCGCGCCGACGACGAGTTCGAGGCGTTCTTGCTCGAACTGCTGGCCGAGTCCACCGTCACCATTCCGGAACTCGGCACCGTACGCGCGGTGCATCCACCGATCGTGGTCCTGACGTCCAACCGGACCCGGGACCTGCACGACGCGTTGAAGCGGCGCTGCCTGTACCACTGGATCGACTTTCCCAGCCTTTCTCGCACCGTGGAGATCATCCGGCGACGGGTCCCGGACTCGCGCACCGATCTCGCCGAGCAGATCGGCGCGGCCACTCTGCGGCTTCGTTCCCTTGACGTGCAGAAGCCGCCGGGGGTGGCCGAGGCGATCGGCTGGGTCGCGGTCTGTCAGGCGCTCGGGATCACCATGCTGACTCCGGAGTCCGCCTCGTTGACGCTCGGCTCGGTGCTGAAGTACCGCGAGGACGTCGACCTGGCCACCGAACGCGGGCTGGGCTGGGTCGCGACCGGCACGGACTGACCGGTGACTGGCGGTTCCGGTGTGACCAGCGGACG
>JACCTM010000447.1 GCA_013812385.1 Geodermatophilaceae bacterium
AGCAGGGCAAGGCTGAAGCCCGGATCCGGCAACTCAACGACCTGTTGGACGGCGCCGAGGTCGGCGACCCGCCCGACCATGCCGAGGTGGCCGCGCTCGGGACGGTGGTGACGGTGCGCTTCGTCGGCGACGACGACAGCGAGAAGTTCCTACTCGGCTCGCGCGAGATCGGCGGTACCACCGACCTGACCGTCTACTCCCCTGAATCGGCTCTCGGCACCGCGATCATGGGCAAGAAGGTGGGCGAGACGGTGATCTACCCGGCGCCCAACGGCAAGGTCGAGGTCGAGATCGTCGACCTGGAGATCTTCCGGATCTAGTCGGCCGGACCCACGTCGGGGTCGCGTGCGGGCAGCTTGTTGGGTTTCTGGCTGAGCCAGGTCAATGCCTGCAGTGCGGCCGCCGCTCTGGCCTGCACCGACCCTGCGTGCTCGTGGTGGCAGCCGGTCAGGTAGCGATTCACGATCGTGGCCAGGTAGACCAACCCCAGCACGTCCTGTTGGGTGGGTCGTACGTACTCGCGTGCCGTCGGGAGTGCCAGCGCTCGTAGGATCGTCGGAGCGGAGAAACCTTCCGTTCGCGCCAGCGCGCTGAGGACGTAGTGAAGTCGGTCCATGCCGACGGGTACGCCGGTTTTGAAGCGCTCCCAGTCCCAGAGTTGAACCTTTCGATCGCGCCAGGCCATGTTCCACGGTGACCAGTCCCCGTGCCAGGCCGCGAAGTCCAGGACGGTATGCGGATACCGCTGCGCAATCCGGTCCAGCGCAGCCCGGTAGGTCGATGCCGTCGCCTCGTCCGTGATCTCGGCGATATCAGTACGGAGTCGGGTCATCAGCGCGCTGGAGGCCACCAGCTGACTGGGCTCGGCGAAGGCTCGGGTGAACTCCCGCATGGCCTTACCCGGCGGAACCGCCACCGGGCGCCGGATCGCCGGCTTGGCCGGGACCGGCAGCGCCGACATGACGAGGACCTCGAATCGCTGCCAGGCTCCGACGTGGATCAGCTGCGGAACCGAGAGCGAGGACCATCGGATCAGACCGATCTGGCGCAGCGCCTGCGCCTCGGCCCGGACCAGCTCGCGGGTGTGTTGGTTGTCTCCGATCTTGACAAAGGCCAGACATCGGCCGGATACCGAAAAGGCCTGCAGCACCGGCTTCTGGGTGGCCCGCGTGAGCCCGATGCCGAGGCTGACCACAACCTCCTCCCCGAGGACCTCGGACAGATAGGTCTCGATCGAGTCGGGTGCGGACTCGCGCTCGGCCAGGGCGATGCGGTGCGCGAGCATCCGCTCGAGACCCAGGCGCATTCCACCCGCGGCCATGACCCGGCGCAGTCGATCCTTGACCGGCAGGTAGTGGTTGAAGCGGCGTAGCGCAGCGGCAGAGGCCCGGCGGTGACCGGCCGGCACCAACAACCGAGGATCGTCGGAGTTGGGGACGTAGATCAGTTGTTTGCCCCCCGAGCCTCGCCGGCCCGGGGCGATGGATACCCGCGCGGTGGGCCAGAGGCTGGCCACGGTGTCCAGGAGCGGATGTCCGGCCCAATGGCCGGGTGCCTCCGCTGTCATGGCTGCACTTTGCCACGCGACCGACGTCTGAGGCCGGTCGGAGTCATCGAGTCCCACGCGATCTTGTTGACCGCACGCCCAGCAGGCGGCCAGCTGTCTCAGGCGCCCCCGGTCGGCTCACTGGCTCGGCGGAGCAAGCCTCCAGTCCGGTACCGGACGTGGGCCGTGAGCGCGATGTTCGTCGACGTACGCACGATGTCCGGGTGGGCCACGAGTCTGTCGATGACCTGTTGCAGGTCCTCATGTGAACGGGCGACGATCCTGGCCAACATGTCCGCATCCCCGGTGATCGTGTGCACCTCGAGCACCTCGTCGATGCCCGCCAGATGCGCAGCGACGATCGGGCCGCGTCCTTGCCGGATCTGCACCGTGGCGAAGGCCATCACGGTGAATCCGAGCGCCGCAGGGTCCACCTCCGGGCCGAAGCCGAGGATGACCCCTTTCTGCTGTAGCCGGTCCAGCCTTGCCTGGACCGTCCCCCGGGCAACGCCGAGGCGGCGCGATGCCTCCAGGACTCCGATCCGGGGCTCCTCGGTGAGCAACCGGATCAACCGAGCGTCCAGTCCGTCGATACTCATGGGAAACATCCTGACCGATCCGCCACCCCGCCCAGCCATCAGCGTGGCAGAAGGGACTGCCTCATGATGTCGCTGGTTTGCCGACAACACACCGGGCGGGTCGTCTGCAAAGCTGCGACATCATCCGAACCGCGGCGCGGCGGGCATGTCGCGGGCTGAGCAGAACACGCCGTTTCGCTGCGGCCGATGCGGAGCCGATGTGCCGGCCAGCACGGATGGGCACTATCGCAACCACTGCCCGCACTGCTTGTGGTCGCGGCACGTCGATGTCAAACCCGGCGACCGCTCCTCGGATTGCGAGAGCCTGATGGAACCGACCGGGCTCGTCGACAAAGGCGGCAAGGGCTGGCAGATAGTGCACCGCTGCACCGTCTGCGGTCAGCGCCAGCCCAACCGGGTGGTCCGCGAGGGCGCGTCCCCCGATGACCTGGATCTGCTGCTGAACCTCCGCTGGCTCTAACCGCCCTCACGGCCCCCCGCCGGCTGATCGGGCCGCTTGGCGGCGGGCCGTCCCTATCGCCCGGCGGCCTTGACGTACTGCCGGACCGAGAGCGGCACGAAGATCGCCAGGATGATCCCGACCCAGATCAACGTGTAGAGCACCGGGTTCTGCAGCGGCCATACATCTGACACAGGCAACGCCGGGCTGGTGTTACCGAACAGCTCTCGGGATGCCTGAGTCACCGACGAGACCGGATTCCACTCTGCGAACACCCGAAGGACGGTGGGGAAATTGTCGATGGGCACGAACGTGTTGGCGATGAAGGTGATCGGGAAGATGACGATGAACGAGGCGTTGTTGACCACCTCGGGGGTTCGCACCAGCAAGCCGACCAAGGCGAACATCCAGGAAATGGCGAAGGCGAACAGCAGCAAGACCACGAAACCGGCCAGCGCCTCGAGGAAGGAGGACCGGATCCGCCATCCGACGAGCAGGCCGGTCAGCGACATCACCACGATGGTGATCACATTGAGGCCCTGATCGGCGACCGTCCGCCCGATCAGCACCGCGGATCGCGCCATCGGCAACGACCGGAAGCGCTCGATCAAACCTTTCTGAACGTCGTCAGCCAGGCTCGCTCCGGTGATCGTGCTACCGAAGATCACCGTCTGGGCGAAGATCCCGGGCAGCAGGAACTCGGCGTATCCGATGCCCTCGATCGGGATGGCGCTGCCGAAGATGTACCGAAAGAGCAGCACGAACATGATCGGCGAGAGGGTGGCGAACACGATCAGGTCGGGCACCCGCTTGACTTTGATCAGATTGCGCTTGGTGATGACCATGCTGTCATTCACCACCCGCGTCAGCGAGCTCATCGAGCCGTCTCCTTCGACTTGGATCCCTTGGATCCCTTGGATCCGCGGCCGGGGTCGACCGCTTCAGCGTCATCCTCAGCCGGTTCGGCGACTTTCTCCGCCGCGTGCCCGGTGAGGGTCATGAACACGTCGTCGAGGTCGGGCCGGCGCAGCCCGACATCGACGACGGTGATCCCACTGCCCTGCAGGCGACTCAGTGCTTCTCGCAGAACGTCGGCCCCACCGCTGATCGGAATGGTCAGTCTGCGGGTCTGTTCGTTGACGATCGGCTCGTCGACGGCCAGCGAGGCCAACTTATCCCGCAGCTCGGGCAGCTCCGCGGCGTGACCGACCGTGAACTCCAGTCGCTCACCGCCGACCTGGGCCTTGAGTTCATCAGCGGTGCCGCGGGCGATCACCTTTCCCTCGTCGATCACGACGATGGAGTCGGCCAGGCGGTCGGCCTCGTCGAGGTACTGAGTGGTCAGCAGAATGGTCGTGCCCTCGGCCACCAACTCCTCGATGAACTCCCACATCCCCAACCGGCTGCGGGGATCAAGCCCGGTCGTCGGCTCGTCCAGGAACAGCACCCGCGGGTGGGCGATCAATGACGCCGCGACATCCAGCCGGCGACGCATCCCACCGGAGTAGGTCTTGGCTATCCTGTTGCCGGCGTGCTCCAGGTCGAAGCGCGCCAACAACGCTGCCGCCCGCGAGCGCGACTCGGCCTTGCCCAGCTGATAGAGCCGGCCGACCATCTCGAGATTCTCGAAGCCGGTCAGGTACTCGTCGACCGCTGCGTACTGCCCGGTCAGCCCGATCGAGGACCGCACGGCGTCGGCGTCGGCGACCACATCCATCCCGAGAACGCTGGCTCGGCCCTCGTCGGCCTTGATCAGCGTGCTGAGCACCCGGACGGCGGTCGTCTTGCCGGCGCCGTTGGGCCCCAGCAGTCCCAGGACGGTGCCTTCGGGGACGCTGAAGTCGATCCCGGCGAGCGCGGTCGTTGTCTTGTATCTCTTGACGAGGCCTTCGACCTCGATGGCTGCAGTCACGAGGGCCACGCTATCGACCGGGTACGACACATTTCTTGGACGTTTGGGACCTCGATGCGCCGCATCGGCACGAGTCGATCGGATGCTCGGTCACCCCACGGGATGCAGTGCGATGTCGTCATGACGCCACTTTGACGTCATCACTGACATCCGTCAAGGTCTGATTGACCTCATGGCGGGAAAATTCTATTGCACCTCGACCGGGTAGCCGGCGGCCAGCAGTGCCTGGACCACCTCGGTCCGGTGGTCGGCGCCGCGCGTCTCGAGCGAGAGCGCAACCTCCACCTCGCCGAGATGCAGGCGGGATCCGGTACGGGAGTGTTCGACCTCGCGCACGCTGGCACCTAACTCGGCGACCACCGACAGCACTTTGGCCAGCGATCCCGGCTGATCCGGGGCGCGCAGCCGTATCGAGAGATATCGCCCGGCAGCGACCATGCCGTGTTCGATCACGCGCAACATCAGGACCGGGTCGACGTTTCCGCCGGAGAGCACGACCACGACCGGTGGTGTGAAGGCCGACGGGTTGTCCAGAACCGCCGCGACGCCGGCAACTCCAGCCGGCTCGACGAGGAGTTTGGCTCGCTCCAGACACAGCAGCAGCGCCCGCGACAGAGACTCCTCCGACACCGTGACGACGTCGTCCACGAGATCCCGTACGTGGGCGAAGGTGAGCTCGCTGGGCGTGGGTACGGCGATGCCATCGGCCATGGTGTCCATCGACTCCAAGGTCACCGGTGACCCCTCGACGAGCGAGGCGGGGAACGCGGCAGCCTCGGCTGCCTGAGCTCCGACGACACGGACGTCCGGACGCAAGCCCTTCACTGCGGCTGCGATCCCAGCGAGCAGGCCGCCGCCGCCGGTACAGACCACGATCGTGGCGACCTCGGGGCACTGCTCCAAGATCTCCAGCCCCACCGTCCCCTGCCCGGCGATGAGGTCGGAATGGTCGAAGGGATGGATGAACACCGCT
>JACCTM010000006.1 GCA_013812385.1 Geodermatophilaceae bacterium
TTCCGGTCGGACCGGTCGGCAGTGGCGTGCTCTGATCCGGCTGACGCACCGGCGCATCCCCGGCGACTACCGGAGCCGCCGTGGCCTTGGGGGTGGAGGCCTTACGTGCGGGCGCCTTGCGGACGGAAGTCTTTGGGGCAGGAGATTTGCGGGCGGCGGGCACTGGGCCTCCAGGTGAGCCGGACGGGAACGATGTGGCTTGCCGTACCCCGTTTCCCATTGCCTAACCCGGCGGCCGCAAGTGCTGCCAGTCGGTGGCTCTGGCCACGACGGCGGCGAGAATCCCGGCGACGGCGATGGAGTTCCGGATCCGGCCCGACCGAACCGCCGCCAACGCGTCGTCCAGCGGGACCCGGCGAACCTCGAGGTCGAGTTCCTCGGCGGAGACGACGAAGTCTTCGGGACGGGCCGTGTCGCTGAGCTCGCGGGCCAGGAACACCGTTATCTCCTCGTTCGAGCCGCCCGGTGACGCGAAGAAGTCCAACAGCCGGTCCCACCGGCCGGCCTGCAGCCCAGCCTCTTCGGCGAGTTCTCGACGTGCGGTCTCCAGCAACGGCTCCTCGGCGACGTCCTTGATCCCCGCCGGGACCTCCCAGAGGTACCGGCGTACGGGATGGCGGTACTGCCGGATCATGACGATCCGGTCCTCGTCGTCGATGGCGATCACGCCGACAGCACCGGGATGGACCACGACGTCTCGGTGCTCGTAGGCGCCGTCGGACATCTGGACCTCGTCCTGACGTACCGAAATCACTTTGCCCTCGAAGGCGCTTCGAATGGACAGAGTCGGATAAGTCCTCGGGTCGGTGACGACCTCATCGGACAGCGATGCCTGCGACTCGGTCACCGTACGGCGGGTTCCACGTCGACCGGGATTCGCAGCGACTCGGAGCGGTCAAGGGCGGCGCGGACGAGGGCGGCGAACAGTGGATGTGGCCGGGTCGGCCGAGACATGAACTCTGGATGAGCTTGCGTGCCAACGAAAAACGGGTGTAGGTCGCGGTCGAGTTCGGCGAACTCCACCAGCCGGCCGTCTGGCGAGAGGCCGGAAAAGCGCATCCCGGCAGCCTCCAACTGCTCCCGGTAGGCGTTGTTGACCTCGTAGCGGTGCCGGTGCCGCTCGTGCACCTTGGTCTCCCCATACGCTTGGGCGACAATGGAATCCGCAGTCAGCTCGGCTGCGTAGCTCCCGAGCCGCATGGTGCCGCCCATGTCTCGCTCGCCGGCGACCACGTCGAGCTGGTCAGCCATCGTGGCTATGACCGGATGCTCTGTCGTCGGGTCGAACTCCGTGGAGTTGGCACCGGCCAGTCCGGACAGGTTGCGGGCCACTTCGATCACCATGCACTGCAGGCCGAGGCACAGTCCCAGCGTGGGGATACCGTTGACGCGGGCGTAGGAGATGGCGCGCACCTTGCCCTCGATCCCGCGTACTCCGAACCCGCCGGGCACCACGACACCGTCTACATCCGAGAGCTGTTGTGCGACACCGCTGCTGGTCTCGCAGTCGTCCGAAGTCACCCAACGGGTTTCGATGTGGGTGTGATGGGCGAAGCCGCCGGCTCGCATCGCCTCGGTCACCGAGAGATAGGCATCAGGGAGGTCGACGTACTTGCCGACCAGGGCGATCGTCAATGACTCCCGGGGTTTATGCACTCGGTCGAGCAGATCCGACCATTGAGTCCAGTCGACGTCACGGAAAGGCAAGCCCAGCCGTCGTACGACGTAGGCGTCCAGCCCCTCGGCATGCAGCACCTTCGGAATGTCGTAGATCGACGGGGCATCCGAGGCCGAGACGACGGCTTCGGAGTCCACGTCGCACATCAGGCTGATCTTTCGCTTGAGCGCGTCCGGGATCTCCCGGTCGCTGCGACAGACGATCGCATCAGGTTGGATACCGATGCTGCGCAGTGCGGCGACGGAGTGCTGGGTCGGCTTGGTCTTGAGTTCCCCGCTGGGCGCGAGGTACGGCACAAGGGACACATGGAGGAAGAACACGTTGTCCCGGCCGACGTCGTGCCGGATCTGGCGGGCCGCCTCGAGGAAAGGCAGCGACTCGATGTCTCCGACGGTCCCGCCGATCTCGGTGATGACGACGTCGATCCCCGGATGGCCGTCCTGACCGCCGGCGATGCCCAGGATGCGGTCCTTGATCTCGTTGGTGATGTGTGGAATCACCTGGACGGTGTCGCCGAGGTACTCACCGCGTCGTTCCTTGGCAATCACCTCCGCGTACACCTGGCCGGTCGTCACGTTGGCCGAGCCGGCGAGATTGATGTCCAGGAAGCGCTCGTAGTGACCGACGTCGAGGTCGGTCTCGGCGCCGTCCTCGGTCACGAAGACCTCACCGTGCTGGAACGGGTTCATCGTCCCCGGATCGACGTTGAGGTACGGGTCGAGCTTTTGCATGGTGACCCGCAGACCGCGAGCCGAGAGCAGGGATCCGAGCGAGCTGGCAGTCAAGCCCTTGCCCAGTGACGAGGCGACACCGCCGGTCACGAACAGATAGTTGGTGGTGTGGGAAGAACGACGATCACCCGGTCGGTTCACGGGAGTTCACGCTAACACGCGGCCGGGCCGCATCGACGGTCAGACTCGGGGTGTCGCGGACCGACTCGGCCGTGGGCACGTCCTCGGATGGGCGCCAGCGCAGGCTGATCCAGATCAAGACGGGTACGACCACGCAGGCCGCGATCGCAGGGATCGCGACACCGGAGTCGTTGATGGCCGCGCCGATGGCGACCGAGATCATGGCGGCGAACAATCCGGCGCGCCAGCGCGGCTCGGCGGCCAAGAACTCTCGTAGCTGTTCCCCACGCCGAAGCATCAGCCACCCGGCAACGGCGAAGATCGGGATCAGCCAGGTCACGGGACTGCCGGTGAGAACGTCCAGGTTGGCTTGGGCCTTGCGGGCGATGACAGCCCATGCCTGCCCGTCGATGATCTGTGCGACGAAGCGGCCCAGGTGCGTTCGATCGTCGGCATCGCGCAGGAAATCAAGCAGCGCAAACGTGGACACGGCAAGAGCCGTCACTGCCGCGATCGAGACCAACCGGCGTACCGACAACCGAATTCCGGTGGCGAGGAAGCCGAGAACGAGAAAAGCGGGGACCAGCGCGAGTACGCCTCCGAAATCCCGGCCGAGCCCCGCAGCGCCGACGACGACCACGGCCACGAGTCCCACTGCCGCGATGCCGATCAGCACTCGACGTGTGGACCCCCGAACCAGCACAGCGGTGGCCAGCAGGCTGCACACCGCGAACAGGCCGAAACTCAGGTTGCCCAGACCCACGAACCGCCCGGCCACGATCGCGTTGTATCCGAGCAGGCTGTTGAGTTCCATCGGCGAGCCCAGCACTACATCCAGGCCGAGGATCAGCGCCGTCGCCACAAGGAGGACGAGTGCCGGGCCGGCCCAGGACCACCGCGTTGGCACCCGCCTGCGCAACGGCCCGATGCGACCTCCCAGCAGGAGCGCGAGCACGACGAGTAGCACAACGCAGCCCACGACTGCTAGTCCGAGCGCTGCTTCCCGGTTCGGCGAACGCCACCACGAAGTGAGGTTGGCCAGATGAGTCGCGGCCGGAACCGCCGCCAAAGCCAGCGCCGAGACGGACACCACCCGCTCGAGCCGAACGCGGCGTTCACGGCTGGCCGGCGGCCGGAGCCGGGCCAGCGCGAACCCGGCTATCAGCGCTGCGGCAAGTCCCACGAGGGTCCAGAAGAAGGGCCTGGTCAGGCCGGAATGGGCCACGGCCGCGCGATTGAGATCACGCAGGTCGCGGACCGCCGCATCCAGCCCGGTCGTGGGTGCGTGCCAGCGCATCACCGAACCGACCATGGTGCCTGGATTCTCCAGGCCAAGCGCACGCAACGCCGTCGGCGCGACATCGATCAGCTGTACGTAGGGCGCCCGGCCGGTACTCGAGGACGTCAGGTAGCCCGGGGGGAGGTCCGGGTGGACGGCGAGCAGCGGATGGAGCTGCGCCCTGCTGACGCCTTTCTCCGACAGTCCCGCGATCAGCAGCAGGGTGTCGCCAGGAAGGTCAGCGACCGTGGCACGTACCTGCGCGATCGTCGTGTCCATCGCGGTGAGCGCAACCGGGCGAGGGCGCCCGACCAACTCGGCCAGAGGACCAGGGCCACCCTCGGGTGGCAACTCGCTTGGCGACTCCCGTCCTGACAATGACACCGTCGGGACCGAACCGATCAGGTTGGGCACGGTGATGACGGTCAACGGACATGCGCTCAGGGCTGCCGCCCGCTCCGAGGCTGCTACGGGGAGCTCGTCCAGAACGGTCACCTCACTACCGTCCCCGGACACCGCCACGGCCGAGGAGCGCCCGATCGCCGTGGAGCACGTGACCGTCGCCCCCAGGGCCCCGGGCTCGGCGCCGAACGAGCGGGTGCCTTCATCCTCGGCGATCCGGGCGACGGTCTGGCTGACGTCGGTGAGGCCGGCCAAGGCCACTTGCTCCTGCTGCCCGCAGCCGGCCAGAACCGCCATCCGCTGCGCCTCCTCGGCAGTCAGCGGCGGCAGGTTCTCCTCGGCTTCTTCGATCGGCGCCGGGTAGCGAGCCCGGTTACCGGCACCCAGGGTCGCCCAGCCGTCGAGGATGCAGGTCCGCGAGCGGGCCGCCCTTACCGTCATGTTTCCCAGTGCGGCATCGGCGGCCAGTTGGTTCAGCGCCGGCGCCAGGCCCGAGGCCACGTCCCCCCAGAGCAACCCAGGGACGCCGACGATCACCACCCGGTCCGCGGAGACCGGCTCGTCCCCAGCAGCACTTGCCGGCGCGAACAACCCGGTCCCGAGGCCAACGCCCAGCGCTGCGGTCAGCAGCCAGGCGGCCAGGCGCCTACCCCGGTGCGGGATCACGGCGAGCCGAGCGAGGTTGATCTGATGACATGGCGACCGACGCGCCCAGCAGTTCTGCGTACAGCGCGCTGAGCTGGGCGACGGTGTCGTCCATGGTCGGCCACGTGGCAGCAGCGGAGCGCCCGGCCTCGACGAGGGCGGCCGCGCGCGCCGGATCGCCGAGTACGTCGGTGACTGCGGCGTCCAGAGCGATCCAGTCATTCGGTGGTATGAGGACTCCGGCTCCCTGGCCGGCCAGTTCCGGAATGCCGCCGACGGCGGTAGCCACCAGCGGCCGACCGGCGCGCAGGGCCTCCTGGGCCACCAGGGCTCGCGCTTCCCACTGAGAGGTCAGCACGACCAGATCGCAGGCGCTCAGGAGGTTCGCAACGTCGCTGCGCCTGCCGAGCAGCACGACCGGAAGGTGCTCGCGTGCGATCCGCTCGGACATCTCCGCATGCAGCGGACCCTCCCCGGCGATGACCGTGAGCAGGCCGTCGGTCCGGTCCCGCCAGCGGCCTGCTGCGGACAGCAACGTGTCGTACCCCTTCTGCGGGTGCAGACGCCCAACCGCGAGCAGCAGCGGCATCGTTTCGGGGACGCCGAGTTCAGCCCGCATCTGGGATCGGGTGCGGGTGGCCTCGGGGAGCGTCGGTGCGGTCACCGGCGCGGACCGGACATCACGCCCGCCGACGGACCGGGCATGCTCGGCCAGGTCCAGCGAGGCGGCCAGGACCACATCGGCGCCGCGGATGACGATGCGCTCCAAGGCCTTGTCGAGCGTCCCTCTCCGGCCGGCGGTGTCGAGCAGGGCGTTGTGCAGCGTCACCACCACGGCCGCAGCGGGTCGAGCCAGCACCGACAGCAGTCCGGCGCGCAGTCCATGCGCGTGAACCAGGTCCGCTCCCCGCAGCGCTCGACGCAGGCCGATCAACGCGCGGGCGTCCTGGACCGGACGCAGCCCGGAGGCGATACCAACCGGCTGGAACTGCGCTCCGGCTGAGCCGAACCCGAACAACGCGTCGGTGGCGGGTGGGCCGCAGACCCGGACGGTGGCTCCGGCGCAGCGCAGACCGGGCAGGATCGCCCGGACGTGGGTGCCGACTCCCCCGGTACTGGTGGCCAGCACCTGGACGATCTGCCGTCCGGCCAGCACGGGCACGCCGGCGGTTGCCGCACTGCGTTGATCGCTTCGTGTCATGACGTGCTCTGCACCTCTTCCTGGACCGGGTCCGGGCGGCGCAGACCACGCAGGACCGCGGCTGTAGCGCTGCGGGCTAAGACCATCATGGTCGCGCCTGACACCAGGACCACGACGGCGCCTATGACCAGTACCTGCGCGACAGCCTGAAAAGCGTCGCCGCCGTCCCACACCTGCGCCAGCAGCCTTCCGGCCACGGTTGCCGCCGCCGCGGCGACAAATGCGGCGAGGCCAACTCTGGCCAGTCCGTTCAGCGACTCCCGTCCGGCGCAGTGAACCGTCACGAAGATCAAAGCGATGCCCGCCACGATCACGCCGATGCTGTGGCCGGCGGCCAGAGCCACCCCTCGGGAGGTGTCGGGCAACACCGCGGCCAGCCCGATGTCCGCGGCCACCGTCAGCAACCAGCCGCCGACCACTGCCCATGTCGGTTCCTTCCACAGACCACGGGCATACAGCGCCCGGGTCAGTAACGCAACCAGCCCGTACGCCGCCAGCCCTGGCGCGAAGGCGACGATCGTTTCGGCGAGTCTGGTCGTCGTCAGCCCGGCGTCCGGGACTCCGGTGCCCTGTACAAAGATCCGAGCAACCGGTTCTGCGACGGCGATCATGGCCGCTGAGCCGACCAGGCAGCCGATGAGAACCGCAGCAGTGGTCGGGGCAAGGGTTGCGCGATAGGACGCCTCGTCCGAGTTCTCGTAGGAAGCCGACAGTCGTGGAAACGCCGATATGGCCAGCGGGACGGCCAGCGCACCCCAGGGCAGCAAGAAGACCGTCATGGCCAGCAGGTAGAGAACCTGGGTGCCCGGGGGGGCTCCGTCGTTCGCCAGTCGGATTGCCACCACGACGGCGACCTGTTGCGCTGCAAGGGTGGCGATTCCGGCAATGGCCAGGCGCCGCACCCGAGGTGCTACCCCCACCGGAAACCTGAGGCTGGGCCGCAACCGGAGACCAGTGCGGCGCAATGGGATCAACAGCACACCGGCAAGCACCACCACTCCGACGCTGGTGCCCACACTCAGCAGGAGTTCGGACTCGGTGCTCAACTCGTCGACCGACTCCGGAACCCCGGCCGACAACCGGTAGAACAGGTAGGCAACCGCGACGATGACGCTGGACAGCAGTGGTGCCAGCGCCGGTCCGGTGAAACGCCCGTGTGCCTGCAGGATCCCGGTCAGCACGATGCCGACGCCGTAGAGCACCACCTGCGGGGCAAAGATCAGCAGCATCCGGGTCCCGAGCTCGACGGCCCCAGAGCAGCTGCTCGACGACAGGAGAGCCTGTGCAAGGGGTCTGGCAAGCAGAGCGAGCAGACCGCTGACCGGGAGCAGAATCAGGATCGTCCAGGTGAGTAGTGACGAAGCAGTCCGCTTCGCCCGTTCGTGATCCCCGCTGGAGATCGCTCCGGACAGCATGGGGACGACCAGGCTGGCCAGCGCCCCACCGGCCACGATCTCGAAGATGATGTTCGGCACGGTGTTCGCCGCAACGTAGGTGTCGCCCACGCAGGTCGTTCCGACCGTCCGAGCGAAGACCAGGTTGCGGCCGAACCCGGCAAGTCGAGCCAGCAGGGTGATCACGGCGATGAGCGCAGCGGCCGCACCGACACCTTTGGCAACGGCAGGTAGTCCGGGGCCGGTCACGGGGTCGGTGGTCTGCTCAAGGCCGGGACGGGCTCGGGCAGGCACCGTCTCGTGCGCCGGGCGCAGCGGTCGGTCGGCCCCACGCGTCCAGCTCACGCAAGCCTGGCGTTGCCTCGATCACCCGGGTGAAACTGACCCTTTCACTCGCGGCGGTCAGCGCAACCAGGACGGCCAACATGCTGCTGCGCGCCACTGGGCTCGAACCCGCCGCCAGTCGATAGCCGAGCAGCGCTCCGAGAGCGTTGGCTCCCGCATCCCCGAGCATCACCTTCTCGCTCAGATCGGCTGGCAGAATCCCTAGCGATGTCCCCAGCACCGCAGCGCCGGCTCCACCGGCGGCACCGCGAAGCAGGGTGGCGGCCCCCAACGCGCTCGCCTTGGCGGCCCGCCCCGGACGAAGGTCGAGCAAGTTGACGAGATTTGCGGTCCCGGCCATGACGCCGGCAGCGAGAACTCGATCTACCGAACCGCTCGAGACCGACCCTGCCGCCGCCAGTGAGGCGCCGACCACCCCGACGACCTTGACCGCCCCAGTCGAGACCCGACCGGACGACAGCGCCTGAAGGTGACCCCGAAACCCCTTGTCCCCCACTTGGCCGGTGCGCGTGCCGGCGATGTCGTCGTACAAACCGACCGCCCCGCAGGCGAGGCCCAGCAGCAGTGCTGGCCGCCGCCGGCGGCGCGGCAGAAGCAGGCCGGCCATGCCACTGGCCAGCACGGTCACCACCGGCCCGGCAACAAGGTTCACTGGTTCGCCGCGGTGATTGCGCCGTACCCAGGCCGAACCGGACAGCGCAGAGGACCGGCGGGTGAGCTCGGTCAGCACCAGGGTCCCGGCGGCCCCAGCAAGCACACCAGCTACCCGCCGGCCCGCAACCCCCCGAGTCTGGTGGCCGCCCGGTGATCTCACGGGGCCAGTGGCGGTAGCGGCACCGTGTCCTCGCCGACGCCATAGTGTCCGGACTGGCCGGTCCGCTCAGCGGTCAGCGCCAGCAACGCGGCGACCTGTCCCGAGGCGGTGTCGACGTTGTCTACTGTGGACACCGCGGTTGCGGCACTGGCGTCGGCACGCAGCGCTGCGACCAGTCCACCGTCGAGCCCGGAAGCCGCATTCCCGGCGACCACACTTCCGCTGCCGGCCGAGTCGAGGCTGATGGCCAGGGCCACCAGCGCCTGATTACGCGCCTCGGCGTCCTCCCCGGTGAACCCCTCGCCGGTCAGGATCAGCGCGTAGTCCGCGGAGTCGATCTCGCCGCTGTCGGACGTGACGACCCCGAGCGCGGCCAGTCCGGCCAAGACGGCGGCGGTGGCGGCTGCCGTAGGAGCCGAATCGCCCTCTGCCGGTTGCATCAGGACCTGGCTCAACAGGCTGGCCACCAGGGTCGGGGTGTCGTCTGTCTGGGGCAGCGTGATCCCGGCCGGCAAGCCGATTCCGGTGACGTACTCCTGGAGTTCCGGGGCGCTCTGCGGGTCGGTGAACTCCGGCTGCAGACGCAGCGTGCCGGACAACTCCGCGCCCGCGGCTTGGAGCAGGGTCACGGCCTGGCCGAGGATCTCCGCGCTCACGTCGTCACTGCTCACGATCAGCAAGACCGAGGATCCGACGAGGCGATTGGCCACGACAAGCGGCGCAACGGCGTCGTCGTAAGCGTCGCCCTGGTTCAGTTGCTCGGTGAGGCTCTCGGTCTGTGCCTCCAGACTGTCCTTCTCCTCGGACAGGGTGCCGACCTGCGCCTCGAGTCCGTCCAGCAAATTGCCATTCAGCTGCGTCGTCCCGATCACGATCCCGAGGGCGACGGCGAGGAACACCGCGATCAGCGAGACGAGGTGGTAGCGGAAGTCGATCACGTGAACAAGCCCTTCACCCAGTCGAGCAGGTCGCCCAACCGGTCAGCGAACAATTCGAGGTAGGTGCGCCCGGCAGTCGAGACCGCGAGGACCGCGCCGATGGCGACAAAGGCAGCAAGCACCAGAAAGACCAGCGCAGAGGAGGAGATCCGGCTCTTGTACAGCCGGCTCACTCCTTTCGCATCGACCAGTTTCGCGCCGATCCGAAGCCGGGTCAGGAATGTCGAGGCCATCCCGCCACGACCCTTGTCGAGGAACTCCACCAGGGTGGCGTGCGTGCCCACCGCGACGATCAGGGTGGCGCCCTTCGCATCGGCCAGCAGCATGGCGATGTCCTCGCTGGTGCCGGTGGCCGGAAAGGTGATGGCTGCCACGCCGAGGTCCTGGACGCGCGGTAGTCCGGGGGCACGGCCGTCGGCGTAGGCGTGCACGATCACTTCGGCACCACAGCGCAGGGTGTCGTCGGAAACAGAATCCATGTCCCCCACGATGATCGCCGGCTTGTAGCCAGCCTCACGCAGAGCATCGGCCCCGCCGTCGACACCGATCAACACCGGGCGGTAGTCGCGGATGTAGGAGCGCAGCTGGGCGAGGTCCTCCTTGTAGTCGTAACCACGGACGACGATCAGGACGTGCTGACCCTCCATATCAGTTCGGATGTCCGGAACGCCCACCCCGTCGAGCAGCAGCGCGCGCTCACGCTTCATGTACTCCATGGTGTTCGCGGCGAAGGCCTCGAGCTGGCTGGACAGACCTGCCTTGGCATCCTCCATCGCCACGGCGATGGAGTCCTCGTCGAGGTGACGCCCCTCGGCCACCAGACGGTCGCCGACGTAGAGGCACTCTCCGTCGACCCGGACCCGCGTTCCCTCCTTGACCTTGCCGAACACCTCGGCACCGACGTTGTCCAGGATCGGGATGTTAGCCCTGGCCAGGACGCCCGGTCCGAGGTTGGGGTAGCGCCCGGAGATGCTCGGCGAGGCGTTCACGACGGCGACCACGCCGCGGGCCACCAAGGCATCGGCGGCAACCCGGTCGATGTCGGTGTGGTCGATGACCGCGATCTCACCGGCGTTGAGCCGCTTGGTCAGATCCTTGGTACGCCGGTCGAGTCTGACCACACCGGAAACTCCGGGTAGTGCATCCGCAGCTCGTCCGCGGCGCAGAGTGCCTAGTCGCATCCACCCAGTGTCCCACCGCACCGAGTGGGCACCGAGGCGCCACGCGCGGTCAGCCGGGATCGGCGGCGCTGGCCAGCAGTTCGGCGGCGTGGGCCAGGCCCGTCTCGCTGTCGGGTAGGCCGGCCAGCATGCGGGACAGCTCCTGTACGCGCGACTCGCCGGTGACCTGGCGGATCCCGGTGGCAGTGATCGTCGCGTCGCATGTCTTGTCGACGACCAGGTGGGCGCTGCCGTGCGCCGCGACCTGCGGCAGGTGAGTGACGACCAGGACCTGATGATGAGCGGCCAGAGCCGCCAACCGCCGACCGATCTGAACCGCGGCCTGCCCCCCGACCCCGGCATCCACTTCGTCGAAGACCATCAGCGGAACCGGGTCGGTCCCGGCCAACACCACCTCTATGGCCAGCATGACCCGGGATAGTTCACCACCCGAGGCGGCCCGGTGGAGAGCGGCCGCTTCGGTCCCGGCATGTGCAGCCAACAGCAGCCGCACCTCATCGATGCCGTCTGGACCGGGTGCATCGACGTCGGTCCTGATGTCGATCTCGATCCTGGCGACCGGCATGGCCAGCGCGCCCAGCTCGTGCTGCACCAACGCCGAGAATCGACGTCCGGCCAGTCGACGGGCAGCTGAGATCTGCTCACCGAGTCGACCGAGTTCCCGGCGGGCTGCATCTCGTTGCTCGCGCAGGGCGGCCAGCGCGTCGTCGGACACATCGAGGTCGAGGAGCTGGCGCTGCGCCTCCTGGGCCCAGGCCAGGACTCCGTTGCTGCCCGCCCCCGGCGCGGCGAAGCGGCGGATCACCGCTTGCAGTGCCGAGATCCGCTCCTGGACTTCGGCCAGCCGGGCCGGGTCGGCAACGGCGTCCTGGACGTAGTCGGCGAGCTCGGCCGCGATATCGGTCACCGTGTACGACACGGCGGCCACTCGGTTTCCCAACTCATGCAGGGTCTGATCACCGGACCGTTCCAGCGGTAGGGCGGCGCGGGCCAGCGCGCTGAGCGCATCGACCTGCACACCGCCACCGTGGGTCATCGGATCCCCGGACAATGCGTCATAGGCCTGCTGTGCGGCACTGCCCAGGGCCTGCGCGTCGCCCAACCGGACGGCGACTGCGCTCAGCTCCTGTTCCTCCCCCGGCTGCGGGCCGACCGCGGCGATCTCGGCCAGGCCGTGGCGCAGAACCTCAGCCGTACGGGCCAACTCCTGGGTTCGTGCGCTCTTGACGGCCAGCCGATCACCGAGCTCACGCCAGCGGGCGTATTCAGCGTGGTAGGCAGCCAGGACGCTGGTGTGGTCTGCACCGGCGAACCGATCCAACGCGGCCCGCTGTTCCGTGGGACGCCGTAGCCGGAGCTGGTCGGACTGACCGTGCAAGGCCCAGGCGGACTCGGCCAGTTCGCTGAGTACGGCGACCGGGACGCTCCGTCCACCCATGTGCGCGCGGCTGCGACCCTCCGTATTGACCGTCCTCGACACGATGAGCGTGCCGTCCTCGTCCGCCTCCGCGCCGGCGCGGCGGGCGATCTCCCAGGCCGGATGGTCGGCAGGCAGATCCAACCGCCCTTCGACCGATAACCGTGTGGCGCCGCTGCGGATCCGGCCCGGATCACCGCGTCCGCCGAAGAGCAGGGCCAAGCCGGTGACCACCATGGTCTTGCCGGCACCGGTCTCTCCGGTCAGCACGGTCAAACCCCCGGCCAGCTCCAGCCGCGCCTCGTCGATCACGCCGAGTTTCTCTATCCGCAGTTCTCGTAGCACCAGCTCAGCCCTCGTCGGGAACCGCGGCCGTGTGCCGGAAACCGTCAGCGGGTAGCCGGAACCGGGCCACCAACCGGTCGCCGAAGCCGGTGGAGTGCACCCGAGCTATGTGCACCGACTGCCCAGACCGGACGACGTCGACTCGTCCACCGGGGGGTACGGCGATGGTCCGCCGTCCGTCAGCGCATACGACCGCTCCCTCGCCGTACTCAGCGATGGCCACGGTCAGCAACGAGGTGGGCGGCGTGACCAGCGGACGGGCGAACAGTGCGTGGGCGCTCGTGGGCACGACGAGAAGCGCTTCTACGTCGGGCCACACGACCGGCCCGCCGGCGGAGAACGCGTACGCCGTCGACCCGGTCGGCGTCGCGCACAGCACGCCGTCACAGCCGAAACTGGTCAGCTGCCGGCCATCGACCAGTAGCGCAACGTCGAGGACGCGCGTACGGCTGGCCTTCTCGACGGAGATCTCGTTGAGCGCCCACGTGCTGCCCAGTAAGGAACCGTCCGGACCGTGTACGGACGCCTCGACGGCCAGCCGCTCCTCCACGACGTAGCTTCGATCCAGGACGTGGCGGATCGTGTCGTCGAGGGCCTCAGGCTCGGTCTCGGCGAGAAAGCCGACTCGGCCGAGGTTGACCCCGATCAACGGGGCATCAGCCGCCCGCGCGTACTCCGCGGCTCGTAGGAACGTCCCGTCCCCGCCGAAGACGATGACGATCTCGGCAGCAGCGGCGGCGTGATCATCGCCGGGCACCACCGTGATCCCGTCGACGCCCAGATCATCGGCCTCCTCCTCGAGGACCCGGACGTCGAATCCCTCACGGTGCAGCGCCTTGCACACCACCGTGGCCAGATCGACGATGTCGGCCCGGCCGGTGTGGGCGATCAGCAGGGCAGTCCGGGTCATCGGTTCACCTCACTCCTGCCACGCCAGGGCGGTCAACGAGGCCCATTCTCGACTGCGTCCCGCACATCATCGCCGTCCAGTGGGGGCGCATCGCGCCTGAGCCACAGAAAGTACTCGACGTTTCCGGCGGGGCCGGGTAGCGAGCTGGCGGTCAC
>JACCTM010000063.1 GCA_013812385.1 Geodermatophilaceae bacterium
CGATCGCATTCAGCGCAGGCAGCGCCGGTTCCGGCGTACCGGCAAAGACCAGTCTCATCCGTGGCGACGGCGGCGGCGGGGAGCACGGGATGTCGTCATCGTTTGGCAGGGTACGGGCGTGCCCATCATGGAGTGTGCGGGACGAGGCGGCGGTTGATGGCTCGTCACCGTTGGCCGATTCGGAGGGTGACTGCCGCGGCGGGCACGTCGGCCGACCTCAGCAGGTTTCCGGCGACGGTGCCGGCCGTGACACAGCTGCTGCGCGACGGCCTGGAACTCGGGCCGGCGACCGTGCTGGTGGGCGAGAACGGTTCGGGCAAGTCAACCCTGGAGCAGCGCGCTGGGGTTACTTCCTCCGAGCCGAGACCATGCACAGCTTCTTCAGTTACCTGGAGTCCCATCCTCCTCGGGGTGAGGAGGCCGTCTTCCACGAGCTATCGCACGGTGAGTCGTTCCTCGAGCTGGTCCGCGAGCGCTTCACCGGGCCGGGGTTGTACCTGCTCGACGAGCCCGAGTCGGCGCTGTCCTTCACCGGGTGTCTTGCTCTCCTGACGGTCCTGATCGACCTCGTGCAAACGGGGACCGCTCAGGTGATTCTGTCCACCCACTCACCGCTGCTGGCCGCCCTGCCCGGCGCCGACGTCGTGGAAATCGGAGACTGGGGCATGCGCCCGAACACCTGGTCAGAGCTTGGCGTGGTCCAGAACTGGCGTGCCTTCCTCGGTGATCCGGAACTCTTCGTGCGCCATCTCACAGACGGCGGCTAATCTCCCCGGGATGCATCGGCGGCCGACCCGCTACGGCGAAGGCGAACACAACGAGTTGGTCGTGGTCCTCGATTGCGTGGACCTGGACCGGGCGAGTGCCTTCTGGTGCGCCGCCCTGGGATACGTTGGGCCGCCTGCCGAGTGGCAGACCGGCCCCTATCGCCAGCTCCTTCCTGCCGACGGGGACGGGATCGAGCTGTTGCTGCAGCGAGTTCCCGAGGGGCATGGGATGAAGAACCGAGTACATCTCGACCTCCGGACACCGGACGTGCAGCAGGAGGTGGCCCGTCTCGCGGGCTTGGGCGCGAGTCAGCAGACAAGCGCGCCGATCGAGGAGGACGGGTGGGTATGGCACGTGTTGTCCGACCCGGACGGGAACGAACTGTGCGTCCTGCAGCCACCCACCGATAATGCGTGAGTCCGACCGCCATCGGAAGTCATACATGCTCGTTCTGCGATGGAGTGCAATGTTGTCGGAAAGTGACTGTGCTGCAGGTCTTCTGAGCGGTCAGGAGTGTCAGAGGGTCGGTCTAACGTTTGCTTCATGACCAGCAGTCTCGCCCCTCTCCAGTCATTCCCAGACGGGGTGCAATGGAGAGTGTCGATGAGGTCGTGACCGCCCGGCGACTGGTCGGTGACCGTTTGGCGGCAGGGTCGTGGACGCGTACGGATTCGGCGCTGGTTGTCGCCATGGCAGACATCACGGCGTTGCGGGCGCAGGTCGATGCGCTGCTGCTGGACGCGATCGCCGAGGTCGATGCCCGCGGCCTGGCCAACCGACGGGGCTGCTCCTCCACCCGGGCGTGGCTGAGGTCGGCTCATCGCATCGCCCCGTACGAAACGGCCAAACTCGTCTCTACGGCGAAGGCGCTATGCAGCGAGTTGCCGGCGGCGGCTGGGGCGCTGGGAACGGGGGCGGTGTCTTTGGCCCAGGCCGAGGTCATCGTCAACGCGATCGGTGACCTGCCAGCCCAGACGCCGGTGGCGTGCAAGCCGCAAGCCGAGGCGACCATGATCGAGGTCGCCGCCACCTTCGACCCGATGATCCTCGCCTGGATCGGACGACGACTCGCCGAAATCGTCGACCCAGAAGGCGTACAGGACCGCGACGAGAAGCCCATCCTCGACAAGGAACAAGACGCCCACCGCGACCGGACACTGAGCCTTTCCCCAGACACGAACGGAGCCGACGGCACCCTGCGCGCCCGATTGGATGCCATCGGCTACGCGACCCTGGCCGCCTACCTCCAAGCGGCAACCGCTCCGGGGCTGATCCCGGACAGTGCCGCCCAGGCCGCCTCCGCCGATACCCGCAACATCGGGCAGCGACGCCACGACGCCCTCGTCGAAGCCGTCCGGCAGATGCTGACCGGCGGCGGCCTGCCCTCGTCGGGCGGAGTCAAGCCGCGGATCGTGGTGACCTTGCCGGCCACCTGCCTAGGAAATCGAACCGGCGCTGGAAGGTTGGCCGACGGCACTCAGATCAGCCCTACGCTGGCCCGGCTGCTCGCCTGCGACGCCGACCTGGTGCCCGTGACCGTCGACATCGACGGGAACCCCCTGGATGTGGGACGGACCCGGCGGCTGTTCACCGGCCCAGTCCGCACCGCACTAGGCGACAGCGAGCGAGCATCGCAGCGAGGAACGAGCGAGGAGCGTAGTGAGCGCGGAGACAAGCATTGTTAGGGACTCAGGCACACCACATCCTTTCGTGGCTGGACGGCGGCAAGACCAGCCTCGACAACGGTGTGCTGCTCTGCCTCTTTCACCATCACGAGATCGAAGAAGCGCGACTGGGCCGTCGCGATCCACCACGGTCGGGCCTGGTTCACCCCACCCACCTGGATCAACACAGCACGAACGCCACTCGGTTGCCGCGGTTGAGGCGGTTCACCAATGATGACGGCGATGGGCGCGACCAAGATGCATGCCGACGAGATATCGACAGACGTGGCGCTCGTACGGCGCTTGCTCGCCGGGCAGTTCCCACAATGGGCCGAGCTGCCGATCGAGCTGGTCAGGTCGTACGGGACCGATCACGACATCTATCGGCTCGGGGAGCACCTGGCCGCCCGCCTGCCGCGCATCGAGTGGGCGACCAATCAGGCGGCGAAAGAGAAGAAGTGGCTACCGCGGCTAGCGCCGCGCGTGCCGCTCGCGCTTCCGGTGCAGCTGGCGATGGGGCATCCGGGCGAGGGCTATCCCTTTGATTGGTCGGTCTACGAGTGGTTGCCCGGCGAGAACGCCAACGGCGCGATCGAAGATCTGGATCAGGCAGCTGCCGATCTCGCCTCGTTCGTGATCGCGCTGCGCCAAGTCGACACGACCGGTGCACATCCGCGTCCCCCTCATGGTCGCGGCGGATCGCTCGCACAGGGCGACGAGCAGGTTCGCCGATCCATCTCTCAGCTCGGCGACCGAATCGACGGCGCTGCCACTCTCCGCTCATGGGAGGGGTCGCTCAACGCTCCGGCATGGCAAGGGTCGGAGGTCTGGGTGCACGGCGACTTGCTGCCCGGCAACCTGCTCGTCGTCGACGGCCGCCTGTCGGCGGTCATCGACTTCGGTGCCCTCAACGTCGGCGACCCCGCATGCGACCTGCAGCCGGCGTGGAATGTCTTCGCAGGTGACAGTCGGACGCGGTTCCGATCCGAACTCGAGGTCGACGATGCGTCCTGGCTGCGTGGCCGAGGCTGGGCGCTCTACCAGGCCGTGTCTGCGCTGGCCTACTACTGGGACACCAACCCCGGAATGATCCGCCAGGCTTCACACGCGCTCGAGCAAATTCTCGCCGACAGCTCCGCGTGACCGACCAGTTGTCTCAACCCTCCTGGATCCCGATCACAGCTCGTTGACGGCGGTGACCCTGACGACGGCGACGCCGGCCTCGTCCGATGCCGCGAGGTCCACCTCGGCGCTGATCCCCCAGTCGTGGTCACCGGCTGGATCGTCGAAGATCTGGCGGACCAGCCAGCGATCGGGAAGCTGCTCGATCATCAGCAGGCCCGG
>JACCTM010000072.1 GCA_013812385.1 Geodermatophilaceae bacterium
TGTTGCGGCTGGCCGCCCTGCTGCATGACATCGGCAAGCCGGCGACCCGGCGCCATGAGCCTCGGGGCGGGGTGTCCTTTCACCATCACGAGGTGGTGGGAGCCCGGCTGGTCAAGGCCCGGCTGTCCGCGCTGCGCTATCCCAAGCAGGTGATCGAGGAGGTGTCGCGGCTGACCTATCTGCATCTGCGTTTCCACGGGTTCAGCGGCGGGGAGTGGACCGACTCGGCCGTACGCCGCTATGTCACCGACGCCGGGCCGCTGCTGTCCCGACTGCACAAGCTGGTCCGGTCGGACTCGACCACCCGGAACGTACGGCGGGCGCGCGCGTTGGCGGACTCCTATGACCTGCTCGAACAGCGGATCGCCGTACTGCTGCAGGCCGAGGACCTGGCCCAGGTACGCCCGGATCTCGACGGCAACGCGATCATGGAACTGCTGGACATCCCGGCTGGACCGCTGGTCGGCAAGGCCTGGCGCTATCTCAAGGAACTCCGGATGGACCGGGGTCCGCTGAGCCGGGACGAGGCGGAGGCCGAACTGCTGACCTGGTGGGCCGACCAGCCCAAGCGTTGATCCGACCGTTCGCCGAGCGGGTCAGGGCGGGTAGCTGAAGCGGCGGGCGGCCAGTGCGTACCCGAAGGCGGTCAGCAGATAGACGATCGCGACGCCGATCAGGACCGGCAGGGAAACCCCGTTGTCCGGCAGGGTCCGAGCGCCGACCAACAATCCGCCGACGAAAGCCAGATTGAACAGCGTGTCGGACACCGAGAAGACCCGGCCGCGGTAGGCGTCACTGACGTGCTCCTGGAAGACCGTGTCCGCACAGACCTTCACCGCCTGCCCCACTCCCCCGATCAGGAACGCAGCGATCAGCAGGAGTTCGAGTTCGTACGGCGGGCCGAGGGTCACCTCGGTGATGGCCGCCAGCACCAGCAGGGTCAGGATCCAGCGCGGCTTGCCGATCCGCCGCGACATGACGGGCGTGATCGCAGCAGCGGTCAGGGCACCCGCGGCGCCGATCACCAGCACCTGGCCCAAGCCGACGATCCCGGTCTGGAAGAAGCCTTCTGACTCGAAATAGTTCCGGTACAGCAGCAGGGTCGCGAGTGTCGTGAGCCCGTACACCGCGCGGTGAATCGTCAGCACCGCCAGCGCTCCGACCGCCGGCGGATGTGTCGCAATGTGTCGTATCCCGGCAACCAGACCGATGACGACATCGCGTGCCGTCGATCGAGCGTGGCCCTCCACGGTATCCGGTCCCAGGTAGGTCCGCGCGAACCCTCCGGCCAGCGCGGCGGCCGCGAGGTACCCGATGGTGGAGGACACCGCCAGTACGCCGTACCCTACGTCGTTCTCGCCCACCACTTCCAAGAGGCCAAGGGCCCCACCAGCTCCGGCCACCGCAAGGACGGCGCCCAAAGTTGTGGTCAAGGCATTGGCGGTGACCAGATCATCGTCCTGCGCGACGTGCGGCAGGGCGGCCGAGAGTGCGGAGAGAACGAACCGGTTCACCGCGAGAACGGTCAGCGCCGCGAGGTAGAGCCAGCCGCCGCCGACACCGGTTGCCAGCAGCCCGGCAACGCCGACCACCTGGAGACTGCGGATCAGGTTGGCCACGAGCAGAACACTGCGCCGATCCCAGCGGTCGAGCAGGACGCCGGCGAACGGACCGACCAACGAGTAGGGCAGCAGCAGGATCGCGAAACCCGCGGCAACGTCGGCCGGTGTCGCCGCCCGCTCCGGGTTGAACAGCACCGCCCCGGCCAATGAGGCCTGGAAGACACCGTCGGCGAACTGCCCCGACAGCCGGGTGCCGAGCAGCCGACGGAAGTCCCCGCGACGCAGTAGGCCGCGTACGACGTGGTGGGCGACGGTCGGCACGGTGGCTCAGGGTACGGACCGGTGCCCGATCAACGGAGACCGCTAGTTCGGTCACTCCCGGGGAAGCGGTACGGGGCGATTTTGGGGCACACTTGTCGTCGATGAGCGCCTATCCGTCCCCGGACCGCGACCGGCAGCCCTCGACCGCCCATCTCGGGTGGGTGGCAGGCGCCGGGCAGGACATCGTTGCGGCTGGCTTGCTGATCGCCATGCCGGTTCTCGCGGACCCGAACTTCAGCCACACAGTCATCTTCGTGCTCGAGCACTCGGCCGAGGGCACCGTCGGGGTGGTTCTCAACCGGCCGAGCGAGGTCAGCCTCGAACACGTGCTGCCCACCTGGGCGTCGCTTGCCACGGCCTCGGAGTTCTTCCACGTCGGAGGTCCTTGCCAGACCGACGCCGCGCTGTGCTTGGCCCGAGGGGCCCTGCTCGACGCCCGCGCCGGGATCGACGGCGGCCGAGCTGAACTGGCAGCCCTGGGACTCAAGCCCACCGGTGCGGGGGTCTTCCTGGCCGACCTGGATGTCGAGCCGGCGCCCTCGTCGCAACTGATCAGCGACATCCGGGTCTTCGCCGGTTATGCCGGATGGTCGGCCGGGCAACTGGCCGCCGAGATCGCCGAGGGCGCCTGGCTGTGCCTGCCCGCACTGCCCGAGGACGTTTTCACGACCATGCCCGCGACTTTGTGGCGCACTGTGTTGTCCCGCCAACGCGGACCCCTTGGCATTTTGCGCAGCGCACCGGAGGATCCGGCACTGAACTAGCTGCCGGCAGTCCTTCCCAGCGATCGCGGTACCAGGTACGCCGGCGGCGCCGACCGAGGAGGACACGATGGCCACCGGAATCTCTGACGACATGATCATGATGTACGTCATCCACGACGCGCTGCGGCGCGACCTCGAGCACCTGACCAGGGCGGTGGAGCGCGGGGACCTGGTCGAACCGCGACGCCGGCCAGCGGCCGACGCCGGCTGGGAGCTGTTCAAGTACCTGCTGCACCATCACCACACCGGCGAAGACATCGCGCTGTGGCCCAGGGTCCGCCCGCGCCTGGCCGAGCGCCCCGACGACCTCGCTCTGCTC
>JACCTM010000075.1 GCA_013812385.1 Geodermatophilaceae bacterium
GGCCGGGCCGGTGCGCAAGGAGGAACAGCGGGCCGCCTGCGCCGCGGTCGGGGTGAGCGAGCTGGAGTTCCTCGGCTTCCCGGACGGCGTGCTGGAGTACGGCCTGCCGCTGCGCAAGGCGATCGCCGCCGTCATCCGCCGGCACCGCCCGGAAATCGTGATCACCGGGAACTTCCGGGACACCTTCGGCCCGGGAGTGCTGAACATGGCCGACCACATCGCAACCGGCCAAGCGACCCTTGACGCGGCCCGCGATGCCGGGAACCGCTGGGTCTTTCGCGATCTGCTCGCTCAGGGCCTCGAACCGTGGAACGGCGTACGGCTGGTCGCCGCCGGGGGCTCTCCGCAGGCGACGCACGCAGTCGACATCGGCGAGTACTTCGACGCCGGCGTCGAGTCGCTGAAGGCGCACCGGGCCTATCTCCAGGCGTTCGGGGAGAACGCGCCCGACCCGGAGGAGATGCTGGAGGGATTCGCGCGAATGGCCGGTGCCCAGCTCGGCGTACGACTGGCGACCTCGTTAGAGATCTATCCCTTGCAGTTCCTCTGAGGGGTGCCGACGGTTGGGACCGGCGGAGATCAGCTCATCACGGCCTGGGCAGACAGCTCCTTGACCATCGCGTTCGCCTTGTGCCGGCGATCATTGAGTTCCTCTACGGCCCGGGTGCTGTACGAGGTCAACGATCAAGCGCATTCGGTGCTCGTGACACGCATCGCCGGCCGGGCAGATACCTACCGACCCGGTAAGCGCCTCACGTGCCGCCGACATCAGCTCCACGATTCGCTGAGCAGTCGGTCGACTGCGAGTTGCAGCATCTGGGACCGACTCTTGTCCCCGTGGAGCGCTACGATGAAGTAGCTGCCGATCAGCAGCGAGTAGGCCAGCAGGCTTCGGGCCTCGACGTCGTTCTCGCCGTCGCAGAACTGCGCGAACAGTGAGCGCAACCAGTCCATGCGCCGGTTGTCGACCCGGCGCAGTCGTCCGCCGACCTCCTTGTCACGCCGCGACCAGTCCCGAAGCGCCAGCTCCACCGCGAAATCGGCCGATGGAGCGAGGTCGAAGAGATGCTGCACTTTGGCTCGTGGGCCGACCGGATGGTTCTCGACGCGCGCGATCACGTCGTCGACCATGGCCTTCTCCCAGCAGTCCAGCATCTCCTCGAGCAGCGCCTGCCGATCGGAGAAGTGCCAGTAGAAGCCGCCTTTGGAGACGCCGAGGGACGCTGCCAGCGCTTCGATCCGTACAGCCTCCGGGCCACCGGCCGCCACGGCCTGCAGAGCGGCGTCGATCCATGCCCCGCGGGGAGTTCGTACGTTGGCCACGGTCTATCTGTACGGCACCGTATTGACCTGGGCAAATCACATCTCTAACATCCATACGATGGCGTATGGATCGCGGATCCTCTTCGGACGACACGATGTGAGCCTGCCGCCCGGCCAACGCCGGATCGCCGGATTCCCGCGCTTCGGTGCGCACCTGTCCGGACCGCCACCGGCAGTTCCGGACCTCCCCGTCCTCCAGATCCGGGGGGCGGTGACCGAGGCGTTCGACATTCCACTGACCGCGCTGGCGACACTTCCTCGGCGAGAGCTGACTGCCGACTTCCACTGCGTGGCCGGCTGGTCGGCGACAAACCTGCGCTGGCAGGGGGTTTCCTTCGCGACCGTGTATGCCACCCTCATCCAACCGGCGCTCACGCCCGGGACGCCGGTAACGCATTTCCTGTTTCGGGGCCTCGACGGCTGGCGGTCGGTCGTGTCGATCGAGGACGCCCTAGCCGATGAGGTGCTCATTGCCGAGCGCCTCGACGGGCGCCCGCTCGACGGCGACCATGGAGCCCCGGTCCGGTTGGTCAGCCCCAAGCAGTACGGCTACGTCAGTACCAAGCACCTGTGCCGCATCGAGGTCCATGCCGCCGAGCCGGCGGGCATGCGTTCGTCTCTGATGCGGCTGCTCAGCCCGCATCCGAGGGCGAGGGTCTGGGAGGAGGAGCGTCACCGCTACCTCCCCGCGTGGTCGGTGCGAAGCGTCTATCGAACGACCATCGCCTACGTCATAGACCGAGGCGGCCGGAAGGCTCGTGACCGGCCCCGTCCATAGCTGAAGCCGGCCTGCGCGATCAGGTCTTCAGCACCGTCAAGGGCGACTCCTACCATTCCATTGCGCCGGTAGTCCTTATCCACGAAGAAGCAGGTGAGTGGGTAGTCGGGCAACCTGTCGGGACCGGCCTCGTACTCCTTATGGTTATAGATGTAGGGCAGCTCTTCCCGAGTTCCGTACTCGCACCAGGCCACTGCCACATTGCCGTCAAACACCAGCGCGGCGTGTGCCTTGCCCTCGTTGACCAGCCGCTGCTTGAGTGCGCTTGACTGTGTACTCGCTCAGGGATCTCCTTCGATCACTGCGGCGGGGGCGTGCGGCTATTCATGCCGTGGGTGTGGATACCGGGTGCCATCCAGCCGGAGGATCCTCACCGACCCGTCCGTCGACGGCCTCGCGGAGCAGGTCGGCATGCCCCGTGTGCCGGCCGTACTCCTCGATCAGGTCACAGACCAGCCGGCGCAGGCTTAGCTGGCGCCCCTCGCCCCAGGAGAGGTGGA
>JACCTM010000094.1 GCA_013812385.1 Geodermatophilaceae bacterium
CAGCGCGCCCAGCGCGATCGAGGTGCAAGCCGCACTCGAGGACGCCCAGCGCGAGCATGCGGCCGCCCAAGCTCGCAGCAGCCAGTTGCAGGGCGAATTGGAGACAACCCGCCGACTCGCAGCGCAGCGTTCGGCCGCGGTGGAGAGCGCGCTGGCCGCACTGCACGAGTCGGATGCGGCGCATTCTGCGGTGGCGCAGCGTTTGGGTGACCTGGGCGCCGCGGCTCGGTCGGCGGCCGCGGAGGCAACTCGGCTCGAGCAGTCGCGCGAGGCCGTGCAGCACGCTCGGGATGCGGATCTGGAGGGCCTGGCCGCGCTCGAAGAACGCTGGCAAGCAGCCCAGATCGCACCGTCGGCCGACGAGCCGTCCACCATCGACCGCGACCAGTTGCAGCGAGCCGTCGCCCGGGCGCGACAGGAGGAGATGGAACTACGGCTCGCCGTACGCACGACCGAGGAACGGGTACGCGCGCTGGGCAGCCGCGCGGAGTCGTTGCACCGGGCCGCCGACCAGGAGCAGGCCAGCCGGATCCGCCAGGAGGCCGCCGTCGCAGCACGGCAGCGGGCGGCAGCCATCGCCGGACAGGTGCGCATCGCGGCCGAGCAGACGATCGCGCACGTGAACGCCTCGTTGGAACGGGCTGGGACGCAGCGAGATGAGCTGTCCGCGCAGAAGTCCAGCCTGGAAGGCGAGCTGCTCGGTGTCCGGGCCCGGGTGCGAGAGTTGAGCGCCGACCTCGACCGGCTCACCGACGAGGTGCACCGCGACGAGGTGGCCAGGGCCGAGCAGCGGTTGCGGATCGAGGCGCTGGAGGACCGGGCCGCCCAGGAGTACGGCGCAGATGTCGAGATCCTGATCCGCGAATACGCTCCCAGCGAACTCGTGCCGCCGTCCCTGGCCGATCTGGCGGCTGCACAGACGCAGGGATTGGACCAGCCCGGCGCCACTCCCTACGACCGTCTGACCCAGGAGCGGCGGGCATCTCGTGCCGAGCGTGACCTGGCGCTGCTGGGCAGAGTGAATCCGCTTGCCCTGGAAGAGTTCGCCGCCCTGGAGGAGCGCCACGCCTTTCTGGCCACCCAGCTCGAGGACCTGAAGAACACCAAACGCGATCTGCTCTCGGTCATCCGTGAGGTCGACAGCCGGATCCTGGCCGTCTTCGCCGACGCGTTCGCCGATGTGGCCCGGGAGTTCGAGAAGGTATTCGCCACCCTGTTCCCCGGTGGCGAGGGACGGTTGATCCTGACGGCTCCGGATGATCTGCTGACCACCGGCGTCGAGGTCGAAGCCCGTCCTCCGGGGAAGAAGGTCAAGCGGCTCTCTCTGCTGTCCGGTGGTGAGCGTTCGCTGACCGCGGTGGCTTTGCTGGTGGCGATCTTCCGGGCCCGACCCTCGCCGTTCTACATCCTCGACGAGGTCGAGGCCGCCCTCGACGATGTCAACCTCGGCCGGCTGATCGGATTGATCGACGCCCTTCGCGATTCCAGCCAGTTGATCGTGATCACCCACCAGAAGAAGACGATGGAGATCGCCGACACCCTGTACGGCGTGAGCATGCGCGGGGATGGGATCACCACGGTGATCAGCCAGCGGATCCGGGAGCTGACCTCGGCATAGGCGGCTCAGATGAGCAGGTCGACGGTCAGCGGCAGGTGGTCGGATGCATCGCTTCGCATGACCTGCGAGGACGCGGCGATGACTCCGGCCGAACACAGCACGTGGTCCAGCCGCCGGTTGGGTCGATGCGCCGGATGGGTGCGACCGTCGCCCCGACCGGACTCGGTCCACGCATCGCGGAGATCCTCCAGTGCGGCCAGTTCCGGCGCGTCGTTGTCGGCGTTGAAATCACCGGCGATCACCGCCGTACCCATTCCCTCGGCGACCAACTCGCGCACCGCAGTTGCCTGAACCGCGCGATCCTGCGCGCTGTGCGGGCTGAGGTGGGTATTGATGACCCAGAGTGCGCCTGCGTCCAATTCGACGAGCACGCGTTGGGCGCTGCGCGGCTCCTCACCACGGCGGCTGGGCAGCGGGTGCAGGTCATGGGTGAGGATCGGCAGGCGGGACAAAATCGCATTTCCGTACTCCCGCAACGAACCGTCGCGAGCCGAGCGGGTCACGCTCGCCCCGAAGACCACCTGCATGTCCAGTGCGCGGGACAGTTCCAGGGCCTGGTCGAGGTTGTTGCTGCGTTCCCCGAAGTGCCGGTCGACCTCCTGCAGGCACACGATGTGCGCGGCCATCTGCCGGATCACCGACGCCGTACGGTCGAGGTCCACGTTGCGGTCCAAGCCTCGTCCGTGGGCGATATTGAACGCCGCCAACCGAATTCCGATGGTCACCCGACAACGGTAGTGCGAGTCCTCGACTGCCCCGCCTCGGCTCAGGAGGTCAGGATCCGCCAGATCGCGATCACGCCGACGACGACGATCAGGCCCCGTAGCACGACCGACGGCAACCGGCGGCCGACGCCGGCACCCAGAAAGCCACCGAGCAGCGAACCGCCGGCGATCAGACCGACCACCGCCCAGTCGATCCGGCCGAAGGCCAGGAGCGCAAAGGTCACGGCGGCCACCGAGTTGACCACGAGGGACAGCACATTCTTGAGCGCATTGAGTCGTTGCAGCGGCTCGGGCAGCAGGATGCCGAGCAGACCGATTAGCAAAACCCCTTGTGCCGCACCGAAATAGCCGCCATACACTCCTGCGCCGTACGTGCTGGCCGCCACCAGGACGCCGTGTCCCCGGCCGGGCTCTGACCCGCCGTCGCGTTCTCGACGCGCCTGGAGCTTGCGTTGCATCCAGGGCTGAATGACGACCAGCACCAGGGAGATTCCCAACAGAACCGGCACGATCGTGGTGAACGCCTCATCCGGGAGCACGAGCAGCAGCACCGCTCCGGTGATCGAACCGAGCAGCGACATCGGGCCGAGCCGCAAGATCCGCCCACGCTGCCCGCGCAGTTCCTCCCGGTAACCGAAGCTTCCGGATACTCCGCCCGGCACCAGGCCGATGTTGTTCGAGATGTTCGCCGTCACCGGTGCATAGCCGAAGGCGAGCAGGGTGGGAAAAGTGATCAGGGTTCCCGACCCGACGAGGGTGTTGATCGTCCCGGCGGCCATCCCGGCGGCGAAGATCGCCAGCGCCTCGATCCATTCCACGGGCTGCGACGCTACCCAGGGTGTTGACCTCGGGATGCAGGGCATGCGAGCGACTGGCCGGTTTTGACACACTCGGTGCGTGGACATCGTCGTCATCGGGATCGTCATGCTCGTTCTGCTCGTCGTGACACTCGCGGGCTTCCTGGTCAGCCGTGGTCGACAGACCACCCGCCTCGCCGACCCCCCGGCCCCACGCAGCACCCCGGCAGGAACGGGCACGACCACCCTCGAGCGCCCGCCCACCCGGCCGGACAGCGATTCGATCGACATCGCGCCGACGCCGAGCACAGTCGCCGTCCCCGTCGAGATGCCCGAACCGTCGGCCAGCCGGATGTTTCGATTGCGGTCTCGGCTGGCCCGCTCGCAGTCCTCGCTGGGCCGGGGCCTGCTGTCCGTGCTGTCCCAGCAACGGCTCACCGAGGACGACTGGGAAGAGATCGAAGCCACCCTGCTCGGCGCGGATGTCGGCGTGGCCGCGACCACCGAGATCGTGGATCGGTTGCGTACTCAGACCAGGGTCATCGGTGCTGCCTCGGCCGACGAGCTGCGCGAGTTGCTCACAGTCGAACTGGTCAGCGCGCTTGATCCCGATGCCGATCGAGAGTTGCGGCTGACATCGCTGGATAGACAGCCGGCCGTGATCCTGGTTGTCGGGGTCAATGGATCCGGCAAGACGACGACCTGCGGGAAGCTCGCTCGGGTCTTGGTTGCCGACGGCCGCAGCGTGCTCCTGGGCGCGGCCGACACGTTTCGCGCCGCCGCGACCGAGCAGCTGACCACCTGGGGCCAGCGCGTCGGCGTACGTACCGTTCGCGGTCCCGAGGGCGGCGATCCCGCCTCGGTCGCCTTCGATGCAGTCAGGCAGGGTGCCGAGGCCGGAGTCGACGTGGTCGTCGTGGACACCGCCGGACGGTTGCACACCAAGGCGGGGCTGATGGACGAACTCCGCAAGGTCAAGCGGGTGCTGGAAAAGCGCGGCCCGGTGGCCGAGACCCTGCTCGTGCTGGATGCCACTACGGGTCAGAACGGCGTGGTGCAGGCCCGGGTCTTCACCGAGATGGTGGAGATCTCGGGCATCGTCCTGACCAAGTTGGACGGCACGGCGAAGGGCGGAATCGTGATCGCCGTCCAGCGCGAACTCGGTATACCGGTCAAGCTGATCGGACTGGGGGAAGGTCCCGACGACCTGGCGCCATTCGATCCGGTGACCTTCACCGACGCTCTGCTTTCCTGACTCCCCCCGGCAGATTCGATCCGATCGGATCTGATCTGAGCCCGGCGTGAGCAACTGACAACCTTGCGGTGCTCCCGTCCCGTCTTAGGGGCATGGGAACCAACGACAGCACGGTGCGGGCGTTGCTGACTGTGGGGATGGTCGCAGTGATGGCGATACTCACGTGGACGTTGGCTCCGTTGCGATCTGCGGCCACGCCGTATTTTTCGGCTCCGAACGCGAACCCGACACCCTCACTGCAGCAGGAGCCCGGCCGACCTACCAGTGGCCTCCTTACCGACCCCCTGTCTGCCGCAGGAACGGCTGCGGCTCAAGGTGTCGTGGCTTTCCGTTGCGATGTTCAAGAACCCAAGGGCAGCGATGACCCCGCGGCGATTGACTCCAGACCGGAGTTGGTGGTCCTCGCCCCGGCTGAGCTCGGCGGCAGCTACGCGGTATCGGGGCCGATCACCTTGGAGCTCAACGAGGATGGGGTCGGTGTGGTCGACTTCCCGGAAGGGGGCTCAAAGCGCGGTCGTCCATGCAGCAGATGACACCGTTCCAAGAGAGTTGCCTATCTTCACCAGCTAGCTCCGGGTCATGTTCATGTGCGCGCCAACGTCACGCACTACAGCAACGGCGCGCCCACGATCAGCTCAGCCGACCGTCGAAGACGGTACGCAACATGGGCTTACCGTCCTCGCCGGTTTCGGCCTTCTCGAAGCGCACCTGAGCGCGGGTGTCGTCGAGCGTCAGGACGGCCAGTTCGTTGCCGAAGAAGGGCCCGGATCGTTTGCGCCAGCGCAGTCGGGTTCTCGGTACCCCCGCCAGTCGGCGAAGCGCCGCGGTGATCGCGATCGCCGGCTTGCTCCAGCCGATCTTGAAGGTCTGGGCCATCGGGTGTGGCACCTCGTTGTGCACCGGTGAGCAGGTGAGCTGGTAGATCCGGCTGGTGATGTCCTTGGGTTCGACGACCTCTGCGACGTAGGCGTGGTGAACATCGCCCGAGAGCACCAGGAGGCTGCTCGGCGCCTTGCCGTGCTCGCCGCGACCCAGGGATTCCAGCGCCGCACCCAGCCGGTCGAAGGAGTTGCGGAAGGCGGCCCAGTGCTCGAGATCCGCGCCCTGGCGGATCTTCTCCGACCAGCGGCCGACCCGCCGGCCATCGAAGCGTCGGGCGAGTTCGGCATTCCAGCCCTCCAGGTCATGGATCGCCGGCGGCATCAGCCAGGGAAGTGAGCTACCGACGAGGACATGCTCGATGCCGTCATTGCCGGCCTCGATCAGCATCTGTTCCACCCAGGAGAACTCCTCTTCGTCGAGCAACGCGCGGTTGTCCTCCTCCAACGACCGGGCAGCGCGCGAGTCGATCATGAGCAGCCGGACGGTATGCCATTTGCGCCGATAGCTCCAGCGGATCGAGGACGGGTTCCGGTCGGCCTCCAGTGCCATCTCGCGTAGCGCGTCGTACCCGTCGTCGGCGCCGGTGATCTCAGCGAATGTCGCATCGGCGCGCAACTCCTCGGGAGACAGGTTGCCGATGTGTTGATAGATCCAGTAACTGCCCAGGGCACCGGCGACTCGATCGGCCCACCAGTCCGTTGCGGTGATCGTGGCGCGCCAGGCCGAGGAAGAGTTCCAATCGTCGATCACGTCGTGGTCGTCGAAGATCATCGACGAGGGGACCGTGGAGAGCAGCCAGCGGATGTCCGGATCGGTCCAGGACTGGTGGTAGATGTAGGTGAACTCCTCGAAGTTCGCCAACTGGTCATGTGGCGCCTTGTCGAGATCTCGGCGCGAGGCGAGGTATTTCTTCGTCGTCTCGGTCGTTTCGTCGGCGTAGACCTGATCGCCCAGCAGCACCAGCGCGTCGGGCCACTGTTTCTGCGGGAGAGCCGCGATCTTGATCGAATAGCTGTCCAACGCGTCCGGCGGGAAGTCCGCTTGCTCCTCGTCGGTGATCGCCAGCGGAGTGGCATAGCGGCAGGATCCGAATACGACCGAAAAGGCGTCAGAGCCGCCGGCCGTGCGGATCCGGCTAGGCGGCCGGGTGGAATCGGCCACGGGCCAGGCGACCGTGTCGTCCAGGCACACTTGATAAGGCGTGACGCTGCCCGGCTCCAGGTCTTCGACGAAGACCAGGGCGTAGTGGTGTCCACCTACATGAAAGGTCTTGCCCTGACCCAAGGTGCGGGAAAGCCCGTCCCCGGTGGTCGTGATGCTGACCTGGCAGGACTCGTCGGTTTCGACCCAGATCGTGGCTGAGACCTTGTCGACATGACGCAGCAAAGGGCCGAGAACAAGAGAGGGCATCCAGCTATGCCTACTGCATTGCGGCCTTCGCTGCCAGCGGATCGAAGCCGAAGGGCAACTCGAGGCGGTGCCGGGACAGGGTGTCCGAGTCAGTCAAGAGGTCCCGCGTGGCCCGATCAGCCACGATCGTCCCTTCGTCGAGGATGACCGAGCGCGTGCACAGCTGTGCGGCATAGGGCAGGTCATGGGTGACCATCAGCAAGGTGATCGGCAGGCCGGTCAGGATCTCGGCCAGCTCTCGTCGGCTGGCTGGATCGAGGTTGGAGGACGGCTCGTCCAGGACCAGGATCTCCGGCTCCATCGACAGCACCGTGGCAACGGCGACTCGGCGGCGCTGACCGAAGGACAGGTGGTGTGGTGGCCGATCGGCGAACTCGGCCATCCCAACCGCGTCTAGGGCGGCCTCGACGCGTGCGGTGAGATCCGGGCCGCGCAAGCCCAGGTTCGCCGGCCCGAAGGCGACGTCCTCGCGCACCGTGGGCATGAACAACTGGTCGTCAGGATCCTGGAAGACGATCCCGACCCGGCGCCGGATCTCGGTCAGGTGTCTCTTGGCGACCTCGAGCCCACCGACTCGCACGGTTCCCGCGCCAGCTGTGAGGATGCCGTTCAGGTGCAGAACCAGGGTGGTCTTCCCGGCACCATTGGGTCCCAACAGCGCCACCCGCTCACCTCGCTCGATGCGCAGATCGACACCGAACAGCGCCTGGTGTCCATCGGGGTAGGCGTAGGCCACACCGACCATCGCCAGACTCGGCGCCGTCTCGGGGTCCGTCGGGGAGTCGGTCATGAGAGCACCCAACTGCCCAGCAGCACGGCCAACGCGGCGGCTGGGACCGCGAGGGCTCGGACCCACACCGAGGCCGCAACCCGAGGCTGCTCCATCACGGGCAGCCGTCCGGTGTATCCCCTGGACAGCATGGCTAGGTGCACTCGTTCCCCGCGCTCGTAGGAGCGGATGAACAGGGCGCCGGCCGCGTGCCCGAGCACCCGCAGGTGCCCGAGATGGCGAGCGGTGAACGCGCGGGATTCACGCGCGATGCGCATCCGTTTTAGTTCGCCTCCGACGACATCGAGGTAGCGCAACATGAAGGTCAGTATCTGCACCAGGATCTGGGGCAATCGCAACCGTTCCAACCCGCGAACCATCTCCCGCGGCGAGGTGGTCGAGGCGAAAACGATGGAGGCGATCACCGACAGGGTGGCCTTCATCAGCAGAGCGATGCCCGCGACCAGCCCGGTTTCGGACACCGAGATCCCGCCGATCTCGATCCGGGGGCCGGTGGCCACGAACGGCAGGAGCAGCGCGAAGATCACGAACGGGAGTTCCACCACCAGTCGCGGCACGATGAAACCGATCCGCAATCGGGCTGCCCCCGCCACAGCGGCCAGGATCACGAGATAGGCCGCGAAGGCGGGATACCAGGTCCCGGGCGTCGCGACGACCACAAGCACGAAGGAGACGACGGCCACCAGCTTCACGTGCGCCGGCACATCGTGGACCGGTGTTCGCCGTTCGCGGTAGACCGGATGCGCGTGTCCTGCCCCCACGATGCCTTCTGTCGACCCAGCCGTTCAGGCGCCGGTGGAGCTGCTGGAACTGGATGTGCCGGGCTCGGCATTCTCGCTCGGCCCGCGACCCTTGAGGAACGTCGTCAGCAGGGTGGCCAAGATGAGCACCACCAGGACCCCGATGATTCCGGACAGGCCCACCGAGAGCCATTCGTTGTTCACACCGGACACGCCATAGTCGGCCAACGATGAGCCAGCAGCCGCCGAATCCTGAGCGGAGTCAAGGAAGCCGACGTCCTGCGCGGCGGATTCCATGCCGTCAGGTGAGGAGCTGGCGAAGTAGCTGGCCACCCCTGCGATGAGCAGGGCAACGCCCAGTCCGATCAGGAGAAACAACCGGTTGCGAGACATCAGACCGCCGCCTTTGTCGATGACGACGATGCCGTCGACGATGTGCGCAGGGTCAGCTGCGGGGTGAGATGGCGGGCGCCGTACACGAGATCCGGACGTGCCGTCAGCACGGCGCCGATGACCACGACGGTGATCAGTGCCTCACCGATTCCGATGAGGACATGTACGCCGAGCATCGTCGCAAACAGCGCGCCGAGGTCGATGTCCACTGCGCCGCCCACGAGGTAGAGACCGCTGAAGACCAGTGCAGCCAGCGGAACACTGAGGAAGGCGGAGATCCCCCCGGAGGTGAGCAGGCCGACCCGGTTCTTGGGTAACGCCATGACCAGCCCGCGAAAAAGCGCCCAGCCACCGAAGGTGGTGACCAGCGAGATCAAGATGATGTTGGTACCGAGCGCGGTCAGGCCTCCATCGGCGAACAGCAGGCCCTGCACGATCAGCACAACGGTCACGCACAAGGCCCCGGTATAGGGGCCAACGAGTATCGCGGCGAGGACACCGCCCATCAGATGACCCGAGGTCCCCGCTCCGACCGGAAAGTTCATCATCTGCACCGCGAAGATGAAGGCGGCCACCAAGCCGGCCATCGGAGCGGTCTTCTCGTCCAGCTCCTTGCGGGCGCCTCGGATGGCCAGCGCTACCGCACCAGCCGCCACCGCCCCGGTCGCAATGGAGACGGGCGCGTTGAGAAAGCCGTCGGGTACATGCATGTCGCGAGACTATTGCAAGACATGTGCAAATGCCAGCACCTTGCATCGAATTGGTCCTGTTGCTCGTCCGGTCACGTCGGGGCTGCCCTCAGTAACTTCCTGGACACCCGATCGTTGGCGGTTTCACCTGCCCGAAACACATCGAAGACCTGCCGCGTAACACAGGACCGCCACGGTACGCACACAGTTCGGAACAGCCCGCGTGGGCAGTTCGATGGCCGCATGGCCGACAACGTCAGGAGGATGCCTTGGTCAACACCGGGGACACTGCTGGATCCTCACCAGCGCCGCACTCGTGCTGCTGATGACCCGGGCCTGGCGCTCTTCTACGGCGGCATGGTTCGCGCGAAGAGCGTCCTGAACATGATGATGATGAGCTTCGGCGCGCTGGCGATGATCAGCGTCCTGTGGGTCCTTTACGGCGACTCCATGTCCTTCGGGAACGACATCGGCGCGGGCCTGTTGGGTGATCCGCGACCGATGAGGTTCGGCGTGGGCTCAGTCAGAGACTGCAGGTTGCAGCGGACCAGCCATGATGGCTGGAGTGCGCGCTCGCCGCTCGTGCAGAGCAAGCAGGGTCACTGAGGTCAGAAGTACGACGAAGCCGATCCACTGGGAGCCATCCAGCGAACCGTCCAGCAGGGTCACCCCGATCAGGGCGGCGGTAAGCGGGAACGCGAGCTCGCCCAGCGTGGCGCGAGAGGCGGCGGTACCGGCCAGTCCGCGGTAGTAGAGCAGGAGTCCGAGCAGCCCCGGAATGAGAGCCAGCAGGACCAGGCCCGGGAGATCGGCCGCCGCCGGCAACAGCGGGTCATCGAGGGCGAGCACGATGAGCAATGAGGCGATCAGGCCGAAGAAGAAGCGCAGCATCGTCACATGCCGGGTGGCCATGGCCGTCGCGGCGTACCGGCCGAGCACCGTTCCACCGGCCCACAGGGTGGCGGCTCCGATCGCCAACAGAGCCGCCTGCGCCTGGCTCAGGGCGATGCCCAGGGGATCGGCGAAGGTCAGCAACCAGGCGCCGACCAGCGTGGGAACGAGGAAGATCGGGAAACGAGCGGTGACCCGTTCACCGAGCAGCACGGCAGCGCCGACGATGGCGATCACCGGCTGCAGCTTCTGCAACACCAACGGCGTGACCGGATCACCCAGTGCGAACGCAGCAGTGAACAAGGTGGTGGCCACCGCGGAGGCGCCGATGCCGATGGCCAGGATCGCCAGCTGGACCTTGCGTGGAGCAGTGGTGAAGGCACGTACTGCGCCCGGCAGCCAGGGCAGGATCAGAACGCAGATGATCGCGTGCTCGGCGAAAACGATCGTGCTCGGCGCGAGATCAGTGACCAGGGGGACACGCAGCAAGCCGTCTGTTCCCCACAGCGCAGCGGCGATTATCACCAGCCACAAGCGATCGCGGTGCCGCGGCACGTCAGCTTCGGTACGGACCTGCGATGAGCCGGCGTCAGTGGTCACCGGCCAAGTCTGACTCACCACGCAGTTCCATTAACGGCGCCTCCAGGCAAGCGCTTGTCGCAGTGGCCGGCTGCGGACACGCCGACAGATATGAACGGAGATGTCGGTTTGTTGTGCGACCGTGCTGACACCGAAGACGCGCACACAGCGCCGGCAAGGAGGCTCGAAATGGAACGCACCGTGATCATGCTCGGCGGCGTGACGAGCTTGGCGTGCCGCAACTGCGCCCGGACGACTGAGTTCGAGCAGCCACCGTGCGCCGACGGTCACGGCGCGGACTGCCCGGAGTGGTACTGCACCCAGTGCGGCGCGGCGACCATCGTCGGCCGGCAGAGCAAGAGATGGCTCGCCCGGACCCGCGCTGCTGGTCAGCCAGTGGCCAGGGCGACCAGGCGGTCGTAGGCGCCGTTGAATCGGTTCTGGTCGATCGGCGTCGAGCTGTACTGCCAGAACGTGTAGTAGGTCCAACCGCTGGGCAGCGTGCCGACCGCGGAGGCATATCGGGCCACCCACAGCGGCACGGTGGCGCCGAAGCCGTGGCCACTGCCCACACACTGGTTCCACCAACTGGTGGAGGTGTAGATGACCGGATAGCGACCGGTCGTCGAGAAGTAAGTGTTGTGGAAGTTCCTGATCCATGACGTCATCGCAGTGCGACTCTTGCCCTAGCAGGTCGCTCCGTACGGGTTGTACTCCATGTCCAGCGCCCCAGGCAGCGTCTTGCCGTCCGCGGACCACGCGCCGCCGCTGCGGACGAAGAAGCTCGCCTGACTGGCACCGCTAGAGCGATCCGGTCGGGCGAAGTGATAGGCGCCGCGGATCATGCCGACGCCGTAGGAGCCGTTGTACTGCTGGGTGAAGTACGGGTTCTTGTACGTCGTGCCCTCGGTGGCCTTGACATAGGCGAACCGCTTGCCGGCGTTGTACTGCGCCTGCCAGTTGACGTTGCCCTGGTAGCTGGAGAAATCGATGCCGGCCACCGAGGCCACCGCAGCGCTCGGCGTGACACCACTGGACTGTTCGCCCTCATGCACAGCAATCGTTGCGCCCATCGAATGATTCCCCGTCCGGTTCTGCACAACCACCAGCACCCCGGCCAGCACGAAGGACAGCCGCCACGTCATGTGCCCAGCCCTGATCGCTCACATCCGAATGAGCCCTCGTGTTGTACCTCGATCAATGAGCCGGCCGAGCCGCTCCTCAGGCCACGATTATCTTGGGTCTGGTGCGCCGTTGTCACGGACCGTCGATCCAACCGTCCTGGTTGCACCGCTTGGCTAGACTGGGGCTGCGCGCGACGCACTGTTCCGGCCGGCGTGCGCCAGTCACCTGAGAGGTTTCCCCCGCGTGTTCGCGACCCTGTCCGACCGCCTCGAGAACGCGTTCTCGGGCCTGCGCAGCAAGGGCCGGCTCACCGAGGCCGACATCGATGCCACCTGTCGTGAGATCCGCATCGCCCTGCTGGAAGCTGATGTGGCACTGCCGGTAGTCAAGAGCTTCGTCGCGGCGATCAAGGAGCGCGCCCGCGGCAGCGAGGTCTCTCGCGCCCTGAATCCCGCGCAGCAGGTCATCAAGATCGTCAATGAGGAACTCGTCGTCATTCTGGGCGGGGAGACCCGGCGACTGCAGTTCGCAAAGCTTCCGCCCACCACCATCATGCTGGCCGGCCTTCAGGGCTCCGGGAAGACCACCCTGGCCGGCAAGCTGGGGCTATGGCTGCGCGAGCAGGGGCACACCCCGCTCCTTGTCGCGGCCGACCTGCAGCGGCCCAATGCCGTCACCCAACTGCAGGTCGTCGGGAAGCAGGCCGGCGTGGACGTGTTCGCACCGGAACCCGGGAACGGCGTAGGCGACCCGGTCGCCGTCGCCCGGGCCTCGGTTGATCACGCAGCCCGGACCATGCACGACATCGTCGTCGTGGACACTGCCGGGCGACTCGGTGTCGATGACGATCTGATGGGGCAGGCCGCCGCGATCCGCGATGCCCTGACCCCCGAAGAGATCCTGTTCGTCGTCGACGCGATGATCGGCCAGGACGCGGTGACGACCGCTGAGGCCTTCCGCGACGGCGTCGGATTCACCGGCGTGGTCCTCACCAAGCTCGACGGCGACGCCCGCGGTGGCGCCGCCCTGTCGGTGCGCGAGATCACCGGCCGGCCGATCATGTTCGCCTCCACCGGTGAGAAGCTCACCGATTTCGACGTCTTCCACCCGGAACGGATGGCCTCCCGCATCCTCGGGATGGGCGACATCCTGAGCTTGATCGAACAGGCCGAGAAGACCTTCGATGCCGACGAGGCCGAGGAGATGGCCGGGAAGCTGGCCTCCGGCGACGGCTTCACCCTCGATGACTTCCTGGACCAGATGATGGCCATCCGGCGGATGGGTCCGATCGGAAACCTGCTGGGAATGCTGCCCGGGGCCGGACAGATGAAGGAAGCGCTGGCCCAGGTCGACGACAAGGATCTAGACCGTACGGCGGCAATCATCCGCTCGATGACCCCGCTGGAGCGGGCGGATCCGAGGATCATCAAGGGATCACGCCGGGTCCGGATCGCCAACGGTTCCGGGGTCACGGTCACCGAGGTCAACGGGCTCGTGGAGCGGTTTTTCGAAGCCCGCAAAATGATGACCCAGATGGCCGGCGGCATGGGGATGCCCGGCGCTCGGTCCATGTCGAAGAAGGCCAAAGGGCGCCAGCAGCAACTGCAGGCCCGCAAGAGCGCCAAAGGCAAGAAAGGCAAGAAAGGCGGCCAGGCTCGCCAACCCGGAGTTGTACGGGCCGGCGACCGCTCGGAGGGTCCGGGGACACCGGCCCGGGATCTGAACCAGTTGTTGGGTGCTAGCGGGCTGCCGCCGGGAATGCAGATGCCTGATCTCTCGGCATTGCGCTTCGGCAAGAAGAAGTAGCAGCGCAAAGGTGAGCGCCCTGCACCTGCAAGGCGTGGTGCTGCCCGGTGACGAGTCGCGCAATCTTTGGGTGCGCGACGGGCAGATCAGCTTCGAGCCCGTGCCCGGGGCCGTGACTGTGGCCAAGGGATGCTGGCTAGTACCTGGTCTGGTGGATGCGCACAACCACATCGGACTGGCCCCGTCGGGCCCGACCCCTGATGTCGAGGATCAGCGGGCTCAGGCGCTGACCGACCGGGACGCCGGTGCGTTACTGATCCGCGATTGCGGCGTACCGGTGGACACCAGACACCTCGACCGGCAGGAAGACGTGCCCCGCATCATCCGTGCCGGTCGTCATCTTGCCCCGCGCCGGCGTTACATCCCAGGCGTGGCGATCGAGCTGGATCATCCGGCCGAACTGCCTGCGGCCGCCGCCGCGCAGGCTCGGGCCGGCGACGGCTGGATCAAGTTGGTGGGGGACTGGATCGATCGAGGGGTGGGCGATCTCGCACCATGCTGGCCGGGGGAGGCGATAGTGGACGCGATCGAGGCCGCACACCGGGCCGGCGTCAGGGTGACCGCGCACGTGTTCGGCGCCGAAGCCCTACCGGACCTGATCGGGGCAGGCATCGACTGCATCGAACATGGCACCGGCCTGACCGCCGACCTCATCGACGACGTCGCCGCTCGAGGTACGGCGTTGGTGCCGACCCTGATCAACATCGACAATTTCCCGTCCTTCGCGGACGCCGGGGAGGCCAAATTTCCGGCGTACGCCGCGCGTATGCGCCGCCTGCACGCCGGGGTCCGGGAGATGGTGGCCTCGGCGTACGACGCTGGCGTGCCGATCTATGCCGGCACCGACGCCGGCGGGTCCTTGCCGCACGGGCTGATCGCCCAGGAGATCGCGGCGCTGGCCGAGGCTGGGATGACCCGGAGCGACGCATTGGCCGCCGGCTCGTGGGCCGCGCGATCCTGGCTGGGCCTACCCGGAATCGAGGAAGGCGCACCGGCAGATCTGATTGCCTACGACTCGGATCCGCGTGCCGACTTGTCGGTGCTGGACAGGCCGGCCCGGATCATCTTGCGCGGCCTCGTCATCGCCTGACTGCGCACAAGCCCTCGCGCGCTGCCTCCGCCTCGTCCACGACGGCACGCCGCGCACCTTCGCGCCCCAGCGTGAACGCGTGCTCGAGCGCTAACCCGTAGGCCGTGTCGAACGCATCTTCGGCGGACACGTCGACGTCCGGCCGGACTCCACAACCCTCCCAGTTGGTGCCGGTCACGGGGTTGATCGCTCTCCCCTGTGGGACGGCAAGCTGTAGATGCGGGCCGATCCGATAGCGGGCACCGGGATGGGCGCCACCCTTGGTCTGCTCGCCGACGACTCTGGCGCGTCCACGGCTCTGCAGGTCATAACTGAATTCCTCAGCCCCGGAAAATGTGGTCGAACTGGTCAGTACGTAGACCGGTTTGGAACCACCGAACTTCGCCCCCGGGACAGATGGCGCTGTCCAGAACTGTCTCGTCTGATCGCTGGGACGGTCGTAGATGTCGTTGAGGTGCGTCGGATCGTCGAACAGGTAGCTGCAGTAGTGCGCCACCATCAGCGGGGAGCCACCGGGACAACGTCGGAGATCGATGATCAGGACGTCGGTGCCGGCCAGCAGGGTCATCGCCGCCGAGACGATGGGGGCGGCGATGTTGGCGTCGTGCAGGGTGCGGATGTCGAGGTAGCCGACGTTGCCATCGAGCCGCTGGGCGGCTGCGATACCGCCTGCAGACAGGAGCACCTCCTGTCGATAGGCGACTTCGTCGAAAACCTCCGAGTCCTCGCCATCCTGCACCGGGATCTCGTCGACGCTGTACAGGAGCCGGAGGTGACGGTCACCGTTGACCGTCTGCATGGCATGCGTGAGGGCGATGCCGAACTCCTCGTCCGTCGACACGCCGGGAAAGGCGCCCGCGGAGTGCCGCCGCCGTAACAGTTCGACGACCTGCTCGCCGACGTCCGGGAAGACGTAGTACCTGGTGAGCAACGCGCACACCTGATCGAGCTCCCGGGAACGGTCCGGCGACGACATATCCGCAAGCTACAAGCGGCCGCAACCAGGTATTGCCCAGGCGACGCCGGGTGCGGCGCCGGGACCTCGCCTGAGAGACTGCGCGGCGTGCTGCTGCGGATGTCGACCCTGTTCGTCCGGACCCTGCGCGAGGACCCGGCCGACGCCGAGATCCCGAGCCACCGGTTGCTGGTCCGCGCCGGATACATCCGGCGGGCTGCTGCCGGCGGATACACCTGGCTGCCATTGGGTTACCGGGTCTATCGCAACGTCGAGCGGATCGTGCGCGAGGAGATGGACCGGATGGGCGGCCAGGAGGTGCACTTCCCGGCGCTGCTTCCGCGCGAGCCCTATGAGGCCAGTGGCCGCTGGACCGAGTACGGGGACAACGTGTTCCGGGTCAGGGACCGCCGCGGTGCAGACCACATGCTGGCGCCGACGCACGAGGAGATGTTCACCCTCCTGGTGAAGGACCTCTACTCGTCGTACAAGGATCTCCCGCTGTGGATCTATCAGATCCAGACGAAGTTCCGCGACGAAGCGCGGCCGCGGGCCGGCCTGCTGCGGCTGCGCGAGTTCGTCATGAAGGACTCCTACTCCTTCGACACCCACGACGCCGGACTCGATGCGTCCTATGCCGCGCATCGTGCGGCCTACATCGCCACCTTCGACCGGCTCGGCCTGGACTACGTGATCGTCTCGGCGATGTCCGGTGCGATGGGCGGCTCGCGCAGCGAGGAGTTCCTGCACCCCAACGAGGTCGGCGAGGACACCTTCGTCCGGAGCGCCGGCGGGTACGCCGCGAACGTCGAGGCGGTACGGACGCCGGTGCCCGACCCCATCCCGTACGGCGACCTCCCGTCGGCCCACGTCGAGGACACGCCCGACACCCCGACCATCGACACTCTCGTGACCTTGGCCAATGAGCGGTTCCCACGTACGGATCGGTCCTGGTCTGCCGGTGACACGCTGAAGAACGTGCTGGTCATGCTTGCGCATCCCGACGGCACCCGGGAGCCCCTGGCCATCGGCCTGCCCGGCGATCGCGAAGTGGACGCCAAGCGTCTTGAGGCCCAGGTAGACCCGGCGACTGTCGAAACGTTCACCGAGGCCGACTTCGCAGCCAATCCGGCACTGGTCAAGGGCTACATCGGCCCGGCCGCGCTGGGCGAGAAATCATCCAGCGGTATCCGCTATCTCGTGGACCCGCGCGTCGTGGTCGGCACCCGTTGGCTGACCGGTGCCAACGAGGCGGGCCAACACGTCTTCGATCTGGTGTGTGGCCGCGACTTCACCCCGGACGGGGGGATCGAGGCAGCCGCGATCAAGGCCGGGGACCCGGCCCCGGACGGATCCGGACCACTCGAGCTGGCACGCGGGATCGAGATCGGGCACATCTTCCAACTCGGTCGCAAGTACGCCGAGGCGCTGGATCTCAACGTCCTCGACGAAAACGGGAAGCTCGTGACGGTGACCATGGGCTCGTACGGCATCGGGGTGTCCCGGGCCGTGGCCGCTATCGCCGAGTCCACCCACGACGAGTCGGGCCTGTGCTGGCCGCGAGAGGTCTCGCCGGCCGACGTCCATATCGTGGCGACCGGCAAAGATCCTGCCGTCTTCGAAGCCGCCGACCTGCTGGCGGCCGAACTCGTGGATGCGGGGCTGACCGTGCTCTACGACGACCGGCGGAAGGTCAGTCCGGGGATCAAGTTCACCGACGCCGAGCTGATCGGGATACCCAGCATCGTCACTGTCGGCCGGAGATTGGCCGACGGCGTCATGGAGTTCCGGGACAGGCGGACCGACGAACGCAAAG
>JACCTM010000098.1 GCA_013812385.1 Geodermatophilaceae bacterium
GACCCAGTCGTTGCTGTCGTCGCGTCGGCGCGCGGTCTCCCACCCACCACCCATGTTCAGGGCCAGACCGCGACCGATGAGCTGGTGTGGGGTTCCGTAGAACTCGTTGCTGCACCCGGTGATCCGACCACCGTTCTCCAGTGCTGCCAGGTCGAAGGGTCCGACATCAAGAGGTCGTGGGTCGGCGATCGGTACCCCGTGCAGGCGCAACCGGGCCACCCCGCCGTCCGGGAAGATGTTCAGCCGAACATGGGTCGCCCGGATCGTGGAGTCGACCTCGAAGGAGTTGGCCGACCCACCGCGTAGTCCGACCCGCGGCAGCAGCGGAAACCAGTCAGCCGATGCCAGGTCGGCCGCCGACGGATGTCCTTCGACCGCAGCTGCTTCCAGGGAGGCGTAGGGCGGGAAGTTGCCAGTGAACCAGGCCGTGTCGATGACCACGCCGTGCACCCGGCCGGGCACCCCGAGCCGGACGATGGCCCAGTCGTGGCCAGGCTCGCGACGGCGCCGGGTCTCCCAGCCGTCGTAGACCTTGCCCTTGTGGCCGAAGTCGGCCACCGCTGCGGCCGGCCAGGGAAGTACGAGATTCTCCTTCTCGGCGAAGAACTCGTCGTTCGCGGCGACGACGGCTCCGGACAGCGAACGGGACGCGAGGTCCGGCAGTGTGACGAAGACAGGCGCGACTGAGGGTGATCCAGCCGCAGGGGGCGAACCGGGCGTGCTGCTGGTCATGCGTCCCCTCGGGTCAGGAGCTGGCCGAACGGTTCGGCGCCAGTCTGCCGTCCGCGTACCCAACTCTGTCGAACGATGCCAGACAACGTGCGTCCGGCGTACGGCGTGAGCGCATGCCGATGCGCGAGCCGCGCTGGGTCGACCAGGAATGTCTCGTCAGGAGCGAACACGGCGAAGTCCGCGTCGTACCCGAGCGCGATCCGGCCCTTACGGGTCAGACCGGCCAGTGCGGCGGGACCCTCGGCCATCCAGCCGGCCACATCGACCAAAGTGGCGCCGCGTTGTCGGGCACCCGTCCACACCGCCGGCAAGGCGAGTTGCAACGAGCTGATCCCTCCCCAGGCCGCACCGAAGTCGCCGCTGTCCAGCCGCTTCAGCTCCGGCGTCGAAGGCGAGTGGTCGGACACGATGCAGTCGATGGCGCCAGCGCGCAGCCCGTTCCAGAGCCGGTCACGGTTCTCGCCCTCCCGAATCGGCGGGCAGCACTTGAACTGCGTGGCACCGTCGGGGACCTCCTCCGCGGAGAACGTCAGGTAGTGCGGGCAGGTCTCGACGCTGATTCGTACTCCGTCCGTACGTGCTCGGCGCAGCAATGCCAGCGCGTCGGCATCGGCCAGGTGCAGGACATGCGCCCGACCGCCGGTATCCCGAGCGCCGGCGATGACCGCGGCGATCGCTATCTGCTCGGCGTCGCGCGGCCGGGAGGCGAGGAAGTCGGCATAGCGGGGGCCGTGCGGCTCCGGCGCGGTCTCGATGCTGTGCGCATCCTCAGCGTGCACAATCAGCAGGCCGTCGAAGTCGGCGAGTTCGGCCATCGCGGTTCGCATGCCCGCGTTGTCGAGCGCTGGGAACTCATCGACGCCGGAGTGCAGTAGGAAGCACTTGAACCCGAAGACGCCTGCGTCGTGCAACGGTCGGAGCTGACCCAGGTTGCTTGGTACGGCGCCGCCCCAGAATCCGACGTCCACATAGCACTGGCCCTGTGCTGCAGCGCGTTTTATGGACAGCGCCTCGACATCGATCGTGGGCGGGATGCTGTTGAGTGGCATGTCGATGATCGTGGTGATCCCGCCGGCGGCTGCGGCTCTGGTCGCCGTCGTGAAGCCCTCCCACTCCGTACGACCGGGCTCGTTGACGTGCACGTGGCTGTCGACCAGACCCGGCAACAGGACCACGTCGTCACCTAGCTCCACGACCAGGTCGCCGGCGAGTTTGTCGCGGTACGGCGTGATCGCGACGATCCGGCCGGCACGTACGCCGACACACGCAGCTACCTGACGGCCGGTCACGATGGCTGCCGGTGCGCGGAGAACAAGATCGAGGTGAGCGGGCACGGCAATGACCCTGCCATCGATGTGTCCGAAGGCCCTTGGTCGGTAGTGTTTTCCTGAGTCGACGCGTGCGGTAGAGCCGGTGGCCAAGGCCAGGACGGTCAAGGCGTCCTGGTCTGAGCTTCGGCTCAGCTGCGAGCGCTGATCTGTTGTACGGCCCAGCCGTTTCCGTCGGGATCACCGAAGTAGCAGAAGCCGACGTTGTTCAACTCGTCACCGTCGCGGTACGGGCGTTGGCCGGTGGCGGCGAACACCTGGATGTCACTCACCTCGACTCCTCGGTCGGCGAGTTGGGCATGGGCCGCCTTGATGTCGGCGACGACCAGCTGCAATCCCTTGACCGAGCCGGGCGGCATCTCCGCGACACCTCTGCCGATGACGATCGAGCAGCCCGATCCCGGAGGAGTGAGCTGGACGACGCGCATCGCGTCGCTGATCGTGGTGTCGTGGTCGACGTCGAACCCGAGCAGTCCGGCGTAGAAGTCCTTCGCGCGATCTACGTCCGTGACGGGGACCACGATTACTTCGAGCGTCCAATTCATGATGCTCTTCCTCTCCTGATCGTTCGCGGTTTGTGAGGCGATGTGAACTGTCACTGATGAGTCGGCGCCGGCGATCGGCTCTAGACATCAGAGCGGCATGAATTTCAGCGGGATCCATCAATCAGCTAGTGCCGCCAACCTCCAGGGCGACCACGCCGAGGACGACCAGCACAAGGCCACCGACTTGAGTCCCAGTCAGGCCCTCGCCGAACAACGGGATGCTCAGCACCGCCACGGCGGCGACGCCAACGGCCGCCCAAATGCCGTAGGCAACGCCCAGTTGAACCCCGCGCGTGAGAGTCAGCGAGAGCAACACGAAGGCGGCCACGTAGCCCACCACGACGACGGTGGCGAATCCGAGTCTCGAGAACCCTTCAGATGCGCGAAGGCACAGTGTCGCAACCACCTCGCAGGCGATTGCCCCGGCCAGAAATACGTAGCCCATAGCAATTCTCCTTAACGTCGTGGCTGGAAATCGCTGCAGTATCGCTGGTGGCTCGAGACCGACGAGCCGCTCATGCGCTACGCCGTCAGGGCCAAGACAAAGGGAAGTACCGCGCTGGCCCCGGCTCGGCGCAGTTCCCGGCCGGCCACGGTCAAGGTCCACCGCGAATCCGCGAGGTCGTCGACCAGCAGGATGTGCTGATCGCCGTGCTCGGAGAGCCGGGCCGCAAGCTCCGGCCCGACGGCGAAGCGTTCCCATACGGCGGCCAGCCGGAACGCGCTGTTGCCGCCGGGCTGTCCGGTCGGTCCACCGTGGACCAGGTCCAACGCGCCGAGATAGGGCAGCCGGCCCAACTGGCCCAGTCCCCGCCCGAGGCCACTGACCAGCTGAGGCCGCCGTCGGGAAGGGATTGCCACGATCGCACCCGGCCGACGGTCCCAGTCCCAGGCGCCGAGCACCTGGGCACAGGCACGCAGGAGTGCTTCGTCGGGTGGCCCGTCCAGTGACCGGGCAGGAGGAGGTGCGGCGACCGGAGCCGACGCCCGTCTGGC
>JACCTM010000103.1 GCA_013812385.1 Geodermatophilaceae bacterium
GTCGGCGCGGGATTGAGCTTGCCGAGTCGGGCCTCGATCCTGGGCAGGGCTTCGGCCAGCGCGGACAGGCGACCGCCGGCCGTACCGAACTCGTAGCCGTACTCCAGGTAGTCCTTCTCGAACCAGCCAGAGCCGATGCCCAGGATCAGACGGCCGTTGCTGATGTGATCGACCGTACGGGCCATGTCCGCGAGCAACTCGGGATTCCGATAGGAGTTGCAGGTCACAAGCGCCCCCAGTTCGACCCGCTGGGTGGCCTGGGCCAGAGCTGCCAGCATCGTCCAGCACTCGAAGTGCTTGCCCTCCGGCTCGCCGGACAACGGGTAGAAGTGGTCCCAGGTGAATATCGCGTCGGCGCCCATCTGATCGGCCTGCACGGCCGCGTCGAGGATCGCCGACCAGTCCGCATGCTGCGGCTGGATCTGTAGGCCGACGCGTACCCGCGCAGCGGTAGGTGGGCTGGACGTGTCAGCGGAGGTCATCTGCATTGCTCCCAGTTTTTCGGCGGCTGTGGAAGCGCCACGTTACGCAGGCCGCTGCCCGGTCACTCCTCGCCAGCGGCCTCGGTGGTCAGGGTCATCATCCGCTGGAATATTCTGCGGGCCGCGTCGAACACGATCAGCCTGGCTTCGCCCAGGACCACCGACACAATCGACCCCCGGCGCTGCACGATAACCGTCTGCATGGTGCCCTCGGCCAAGGTGTATTCGACGACGACACGATCCTCGGCCAGCCCGCTCTCCTCGATCGGCGGGATCTCGGTGAACGTCTGGTCCGGTGGGCAGTTCCCGTACGCACCGCGCAGTTCGATCAACGCCAATTGAGCGCCGTCGTACTCGTCGTAGGCCACCGCTTCGGTGGCCAGAACTGCGATGCCGTCGGGGTTGATTCCGGTTACTGGCACCTTTGCCGTACGACGGCGTTCGGACAGGAACTCGAAACCGCACAGACCGAGAAAGGTCGGATCGTCGAAAAGGCTTCCGTCGGTCGGGCTCTCCTCCACGGTCCAGCCCGCAGGCAGATCGGCGGCGGTCATAGCGACGACATGTATCGCCTGCTCCGGCGTTGACGGGGTCGGAGCGGAGCTGGTGGCCCCTGTCGGTTCGGCTGGCTGGCCCGGCCCCGACACGGTGACCCGAGTCGAACGGGTTTGCTCAGGAGTGTCCTCGCGCCCCGAACCGGACCCTACGCAACCACTGAGCAGCACTGCCGCCGTGATGGCCAGGGCCGTGCCGCGTGCCGTCGGTTGCATCCGTCCACGGTAGGCGAGGCGGCACAGCAGCGTGGTCCGGATCACCGCGGATCCGGACTCGGACGAAGCGCGGACCGGGGGATACTTCTGGTAACGCCGGACCACGAAGGAGACTCACGATCCCATGGCCCGCCTTGCGCAGACCCCAGATCTCACCGATATCCAGACCGAGATCTTGGCCGCCGTCCGCACCTTTACCGACAGGGAGATTGTGCCTGCGGCTCAGGAGCTGGAGCACGGCGACATCTACCCGGACAAGATCGTCGACGGCATGAAGCAGATGGGCCTGTTCGGGCTGACCATCCCCGAGGAGTACGGCGGTCTGGGCGAGTCCCTGTTGACCTACGCGTTGGTCGCCGAGGAGATCGCCAGGGGCTGGATGAGCGTGTCCGGTGTGATCAACACGCACTTCATCCTGAGCTACATGATCGCCCAGCACGGCACCGTGGAGCAGAAGCAAAACTACCTGCCCAGGATGGCCACCGGTGAGCTCCGCGGCGCCTTTTCGATGAGCGAGCCGGGGCTCGGATCCGACGTTGCCGCGATCAAGGCCAAAGCAGTACGTGACGGCGACGACTATGTGTTGTCCGGGTCGAAGATGTGGCTGACCAACGGGGAGAACTCCGGCCTGGTCGCCTTTCTGATGAAGACCGACGAGGGCAGCGACGCGCCGTACAAGAACCTGACGACATTCCTGGTCGAGAAGGAGCCGGGGCTCGGTGAGGTACGGCCGGGCTTCTCGATCCCGGGCCGGATCGAGAAGATGGGCTACAAGGGGATCGACTCCACCGATGCCAGCTTCGACGGCTTCCGGATCGGCGCCGATGCGATTCTCGGCGGCGAGCCGGGCCGCGGCTTCTACCAGATGATGGACGGAGTCGAAGTCGGTCGCGTGAACGTCGCCGCCCGCGGGTGCGGGGTGGCCATCCGGGCCTTCGAGCTCGCCATCGACTACGCGCAGACCCGCGAAACCTTCGGCAAGCCGATCGCCGAGCACCAGGCGATCGCGTTCAAGCTGGCCGA
>JACCTM010000166.1 GCA_013812385.1 Geodermatophilaceae bacterium
CCGCTCCGTGTTCCGGCGCTTGCCTGACAGGGACAAGCTGACGCGCGAGGTGCCGGCGCTCTTGTTCGTGCTTCCGGAGCCCGCGGTGTACAGGTCAGCCGGCGTGCAGATCTGCGGAGAAGCGATAGCCGTGGGATCCTTTGCAGGTGACTGGCCCAGGCACTCAACGGGGGCGCTTCGGGCGCCCGGCTGCTCGACGCCTGCTGCTGGTCTCCGGAGCAGTGGCGGCAGTCTTGCTGGCTGGTGGCATCGCAGTTCTCTCCCTGGCTGACAAAGCTCGATCACCGGCTGAGCCTGATCGCTCTGCCGCCCCTTCCTCCGTCGCGTCATCCTTCAACGGAGCTGGCGGTCTGGGCGTCATCGCCATCAGCGACGGGGGTCAGGTCGTGGCCCTCGTCGACACGGAGAACCCTGCCGGAACCAATGAGGCCGTTGTCTCAGGGCGGGTTGAAACGCTCTCGGGCGGATGCGTCGGGCTCGTCAGGGACGGCGGAAATGTTGTGGTCGTCTGGCCGGCAGGAACCACCTTCTCCAAGGACTCGACAGGACTTGACGTGCCGCTTTACGGTGCGGTGCCCTACGGCAGCCAACTGACGACGGGGGGCGGATACACCAGGATCGACGAGTGGGTCTTTCGCGCTTTGGTACCGCGAGACTGCGATGCCACGGACGTCGCCTATATCGCCGCACGACCGGACTATCCGGCCAGACCCAGCCTTCAGCGGCTGGGGCGGGCCGTTGCTGACATTTGCGCGGGTCAGCGACGGATTTGCGGTGTAGCCCCGACGGGATTCGAACCCGTGCTACCGCCTTGAGAGGGCGGCGTCCTGGGCCTCTAGACGACGGGGCCGTGCGATGTGCTGATGAGCGCTGGGGTACCAGGACTCGAACCTAGACTAACGGTGCCAGAAACCGACGGGCTGCCAATTACCCCATACCCCAAATCGATGCGCATGACTGCCGCACCGAACGTGAACTCTACCCAACCGGTCCGCGGCTCGCCCAACCCGCCTCGGCTTGGCCCGCCCCGACCTGCGATGGGGACGCGTACGGCGGGACCGAATACGGCGACTGCGGCGGTGGCTGACCGGGACCGGGTATGACATTGGACAGGGCGGCTTCGGTCGGGTCCGCTGACCTGCCCAGGAGCTCGGGCTGCCAGCGCTTGCGCGTCTTGGCGACCACCCAGACATAGATGCCCATCACGAGGATGTCCAGGCCGACGATCAACGCAGCCGTGCCGGGTCCGCTCTGGATGTCCGAACTCGTCTCCCCACCCAGTGCGCCCACCACGAGGAAGATCACAACGTTGTTGGCCGCATGCAAGGCAATCGCGGCCTCCAGCCCCCCGGTCAACCAGACGACGGCTGAGGCCGCCAGGCCGAAGGCGAACCGATCGAGAAAGGTGAAGACGTCCCCCGGAGCATGGGCGAGGGAGAACAGCGTGGCCGTGATCAGGGCAGCCAGTAGCGCTCCGGTCGTACGGGACGGGATCCACGAGCTGATGGCCTGGCTGGCATACCCGCGGAAGACGAACTCCTCAGCAGCGGACTGCAGCGGCGTACTGACCACCACGATCACGAACAGCAGCAGATACTCGCTACCATCGAAGCCCGTGGTGGGGCCGATCCCCCCGCCGGCCGCCAGGCTCAGCAGAATGCCCAGGCCGAGAATGACCAGGGCCAGCCCGCCGTAGCGCCAGATCAGGCGCCAACGGATCCGGCCCAGCACCGAGGACGACCAACCCAACCTTTCGGTGTGCACCACCCAGGCCAGCCAGACCGCCGGGATCGCCACGATCAGAGTGGCGTTGGCCAGTGCAAGTGTGCCTGGATCAGTCAGGTCCTCCAGCCGGGTCAGATCCTCCAGATCGAGACCGCCGGCCAGGAAGGCAAACACGACGATGAATACCGCAACGACGTAGGAGCCGGCCAACGCGAGCAGGCCGAGTAGCGGGCGCCACCAGCGGTAATTCACGGTGCGCATCAGTCGCAAGTAGGGCTGCGGTTCGGCGTGCGGGATCCTGGCGAAGCTGGGCGGCCGGACCGGTCCCCACCCAGGCCCGGGCGGGTACCACGCCGGTCCGTACAGCTGCGGGCCATACCCGGGTTGCGGGCCGTACCAAGGTGGCGGGCCGTACCCAGGTTGCGGGCTCTACGCCGCTGGCGGACCGTACCCAGGCGACGGGCCATACGCCAGCGGCGGGCCGTACCCCAGCATGCCGTGACCGAGCGGGGTGGCTGCCAGCGTCGGGTCCTTGCCCGATCCTTCCGACGCTGAGGAGGGCTGCACCGCGGGGATGTACCAGCCAAACACCGGCGCGGGGGGCGCCTCGACCCAAGGCTCGGCCGATCGCTCTGGTTGGGGTCGGGGTTGTGCGGGCTCTTGTGCCGGCACCGAGCCCGGTCCCCCGGGCTCCGACACGTGCGTCATCTGGCTAAGCTCACCGACTGAGCTGCGGCGTTCAGGCGGCGCAGGGCCCGCTCACGGCCGAGTAGCTCGAGGGATTCATACAGCGGCGGAGAAACAGTACGGCCACACACCGCAACTCGGATCGGGGCAAATGCTTTGCGCGGCTTGATCCCCAGTTCGTCGACCAAGGATGACTTGAGCGCGGATTCGATGTCGGCGGCGACCCACTCCGGCAACGCGCCCAGCACATCAGCGGCTGCGGTGAGGATCGGACCCGAAGAAGCGTCGAGAACCTTCTCCGCACTGTCCGGTTCGACCGCGAACTCATCCTCGGCGATAAAGAGGAACCGAAGCAGACCGGCCGCCTCGGAGAGCACAGTCATCCGTTCTTGGACCAGCGGCGCCGCCCGGCGCAACAATGCCTGCTGATCGTCCTGCGGCGGAGCGCTGATCAGACCCGCCTGAACCAGATATGGCTGCACCCGGACGAGGAAATCTTCCGGGTCGAGGGCTCGAAGATGCGTCGCATTGATGGCTTCGGCCTTGCGGACATCGAACCGGGCCGGGTTGGGGCTGACCTTGTCGATGTCGAAGGCGGGGACCATCTCAGCCATCGAGAAGATGTCTCGGTCGTCGGCGATCGACCAACCAAGCAGCGCAAGGTAGTTCAGCAGACCCTCGGGCAGGAAGCCCCGCTCGCGGTAGACGTCCAAGGACGCCTGCGGATCACGCTTCGAGAGCTTCTTGCTGCCCTCACCTGTGACGTAGGGCAAATGACCGAAGCGCGGCGCCCCCGAGCCGACGCCGATCCCGCTCAGTGCCTCATAGAGAGCCAGCTGTCGAGGGGTGGAGGGCAGCAGGTCCTCACCGCGCAGCACGTCAGTGATCTCCATCAGCGCATCGTCGACGGGATTCACGAAGGGGTAGAGCGGGATTCCGTTCGCCCGCACGATGACGAAGTCCGGCACCGCGCCGGCAGCAAATCGGATCTCACCCCGTACCAGGTCGTTCCAGGCGAGATCGTGATCGGGCATCCGCAGGCGGATGACCGGGACCCTGCCTTCGGCACGAAAGGCAGCCACCTGCTCCGAGGGCAGCTCACGATCGACGTTGTCATAGCCCAGCTTCGGGTCACGACCGGCAGCACGGTGCCGCGCCTCGATCTCGCCGGCGTTCGAGTACGACTCGTAGGCCGCCCCGGATGTCAGTAGCTTCGCCGCGATGTCGGCATAGAGGCCGTCCCGCTCGGACTGCCGGTACGGCGCATGCGGTCCGCCGACTTCCGGTCCTTCGTCCCAGTCCAGCCCGAGCCACCGCAGGCTGTCCAGCAGGTGGTGGAAGGAGCCCTCGGTGTCCCGGCTCGCGTCGGTGTCCTCGATCCGGAAGACGAACGTCCCGCCGTGGTGGCGGGCGTAGGCCCAGTTGAACAACGCGGTACGGATTAGGCCGACATGCACCGTGCCCGTCGGCGACGGGCAGAACCGCACCCGTACTCCCGTGCCGACTGGACCGCTCATCCTTGCCCGCCGGTCGGAGCCGGAGTCAGGCCATTGGCGCCCACAACATGGTTGGGAAGCGTGCCCAGATTCTCGATGATGACGTCGACCCGTTGCCCGGCGAGGATCGGCCCGACCCCAGCCGGCGTCCCAGTGAGGATGACGTCGCCGGGAAGCAACGTCATGACCTCGGAGACAAACGCGATGATCCTCGGGATCGAGAAGATCAGTTGGCTGGTCCGGCCGCTCTGACGCACTTCGCCGTCGACCTCGCAGCGCACCTCGACATCGTCGGGGTCGAAGTCGGTGTCGATCCACGGTCCGATCGGGCAGAACGAGTCAAAGCCCTTGGCGCGGGTGAACTGCACGTCCTTTTTCTGCAGGTCTCGGGCGGTCACGTCGTTGCCGCAGGTGTATCCGAACACGCTGTCCATGGCGTTGCTCTCGGTCACTCGCCGTGCTCCGCTGGCCCCGATGACGACGGCTAGTTCGGCCTCGTGGTGGACGTTGTCGGACAGCTCGGTGAGCCGGATGACATCTCCGGGGCCGATCACCGACGTCGATGGCTTGAGGAAGATCATCGGCTCGGTGGGGACCTCGTTGCCCATTTCTGCGGCGTGCTCTGCATAGTTGCGTCCTATGCCGATCACCTTGCTGGGCAGGATCGGTGAGAGCAGCCGGACATCACCGGGATCGAAGCGGGCACCGGTGTAGACGATAGAGCCGAACGGATGGCCCTCGATCTGGGCGAGATTGCCGTCGGACTCAACTGTGCCGAACGACATTCCCTGGGCATGGGCGAACCGGACGATACGCATCACCACCCAATCTACCCACCCCGAATCGCACCTTTCGGTTTAGCACAAGGGGTCCTTGTGCTAATAGGTTTGGCACAAGGGTTCCTTCAGTCCGACGGGAGCGATCCGGCTACGGCCCGGTGACGCAGGCCGAAGGTGAGCGCGTCGACGAGTGCGTGCCAGGACGCCTCGATCACGTTGCCGTGTACGCCGACCGTCGTCCACGCAGAGGTTCCGTCGGTGGTCTCGATCAGAACCCGGGTCACTGCATCCGTGCCGTGCTTGCCTTCCAGGATGCGCACCTTGTAGTCCGCCAGCTCCAAATCGGCCAGCTGCGGATAAGGCCGGGTGAGCGCAGAACGCAGAGCCGAGTCCAATGCGTTGACCGGACCATTTCCCTCCCGGGTGGCGATGATCCGCTCCCCGTTCACGAAAAGCTTCACCGTCGCCTCGCTGATCACCGAGCCGTTTGCCGCGTCCGCGCTGGGACGGTGCTCGACGATGACCCGATAGGACTCCAGCTCGAAAATCGGCCTTACGCCGCCATCCACCCCCGAACAAATCTCGGCACCCATTTCCGAACGGAGCAACAGCTCGAAGGAAGCGTCCGCGGCCTCGAATGACCAGCCCTCCGCCTCCAGGGCCTTGACCCGGTCGACCACTCGGCCGACCGCGTCGCCGTACCCCTCGAGGTCGACACCGAGTTCCTTGCCCTTGAGCTCGATGCTGGCCCGCCCGGCCATCTCGGTCACCAGTATCCGCATGTCGTTGCCGACAACCTCGGGGTCGAGATGGTTGTACAAGCCGGGCGAGACCTTGATCGCGCTGGCGTGCAACCCCGCCTTGTGCGCGAAGGCGGAGGAGCCGACATAGGGCTGGTGGGTGTTCGGAGCGATGTTGGCGAGCTCGGCGATGGCATGCGAGACCCGGACCAGCTCGGTCAAACATTCCGGCGGCACCACCGGACGGTCCATCTTGGTGACGAGCCCGGCGATGATGGCAAAGGTGTCGGCGTTCCCGGCGCGCTCGCCGTACCCATTGGCGGTGCCTTGGACGTGGGTGACGCCAGCCTCCACCGCGGCCAAGGTGTTGGCCACCGCGCACCACGTGTCGTCCTGACAATGGATGCCGAGGCGGAACCCACCGCGCTCCTTGACGTCAGAGACGATCAGTCCCAAGCCCATCGGCAACGAACCACCGTTGGTGTCACAAAGGACGCCGACGTCGGCGCCGCCGCGGAACGCCGCGTCCAGAACTCGGAGTCCGTAATCAGGATCGACGGCGTACCCGTCGAAGAAGTGCTCGCAGTCGAGGAAGACCCGCCGTCCCTCCCCCACGAGGTGTTCGACGGTGTCGAAGACCATCGCCAGGTTCTCCTCCAGGGTGGTACGCAAGGCGCGCTCCACATGCCGTACGTCGGACTTGGCGACCAGGCACACGACGGGGGTGCCGGCGGCCAGCAGCGCCTGGACCTGCTTGTCGGTCCGTACGTCCACGCCGGCCTTTCGGGTCGATCCGAAGGCAACCAGTTGCGCGTGGCGAAGGTCCAGCTCGTCGTGGGCGCGGTCGAAGAACTCGGTGTCCTTGGGCATCGCACCCGGCCAGCCGCCTTCGATGAAGCCGACCCCGATGTCGTCAAGAAGTCGGGCCACAGCCAATTTGTCGTTGACCGAGTAGGTGATGCCCTCGCGCTGCGCGCCGTCGCGCAACGTCGTGTCGAAGACGTGGAAGGAGTCGTCGGGCAAGGCCTGCGGCTGACGTGGCGGGGACAGGGGGCTCATGATCGAGGGACCTCACTTTCAGTGGTGCGCGGGTGATGCGCTGAAGACGGGCCGGCTTGCGCGCGGGCAAGAAAAAAGACCCCCCGTTGACACGGGAGGTCTGCGCGCAGGCCGGAGAGGCGGGCGCGCTAGCTGATAATGACCAGCAGGCTTGACATCACCGAGAAGTAAACCAGGTGCGAGAACTCCGGCAAAGGTCCGGTTCGCTACACAACCGGCGCACTGGCCCGGTTCACACTGACCGTTGCGGCGATCCGGTCGCCGATCCTGGCCGTCTTTGCCGGCTCGGCTGGATCGCGGGTCGCGAGATCGCTGGCCACGGACGCCTCGACGCGCTTGGCCGCACCAGAGCGACCCAGGTGATCGAGCAGCAGCGCGGCGGACAGGATGGCCGCGGTCGGGTCGGCCGTACCCGTGCCCGCGATGTCAGGTGCCGACCCGTGCACCGGCTCGAACATGCTCGGGTTCTGCCGGGTCATGTCCAGATTCGCACTGGCCGCGAGACCGATTCCGCCGGTGATGGCCGCACCGAGGTCGGTCAGGATGTCACCGAACAGGTTGTCGGTGACCACGACGTCGAAGCGCCCCGGGTCGGTCACGAAGAACATGGTCGCTGCGTCCGCGTGCTGGTAGGCCAGCGTGACGTCGGGAAAGTCCTGGCTGACCTCCTTCGCAGTGCGGGACCACAACGACCCCGCGTGCGTCAGCACATTCGTCTTGTGGACCAGGGTCAGGTGCCGTCGCGGACGCGCGTGGGCTCGTTCGAACGCGTCCCGCACGACCCGCTGTACGCCGTACGCTGTGTTCACGCTGACCTCGGTGGCGATCTCGTACGGAGTGCCGCCCCGCATGACGCCGCCGTTGCCGGTGTACGGGCCTTCGGTTCCCTCTCGCACCACGACCATGTCGATCGCCGGATTGCCCCTCAGCGGGCCGAGCACCCCGGGTAGCAGCCGCACCGGGCGCAAATTCACGTGGTGGTCGAGAGCGAAGCGCAGCCGCAACAACAGCCCGCGTTCGAGGATCCCACTGGGGACGCTGGGGTCGCCGATGGCCCCCAACAGGATCGCGTCGTGGGCACCGAGATCCTCGAGCACGGAGTCCGGCAGCAATTCTCCGGTGCGACTCCACCGCGCCGCACCGAGATCGAAGTGTGTGGCCCGCAGCTCTGGGACTGCAGCCGCCAAGACCTTGAGGGCCTCGGCGGTGACCTCCGGTCCGATTCCGTCGCCACCGATGACCGCGATCTGCATGGAGCACAGCCTAGAAGACGCCGAACGGCCCTCGAACCAGTGCTCGGTTCGAGGGCCGTTGAAGGGCGGTCGTGCGAGGTACCTTGCTGCCCAGGGTCACTGCTGGTCTAGGTCAACCCAGGTATCGCAACCGTCTGAGCCCGCCCGGCGGCCGTCGAGTTGTGCGAGTGGATGACCAGGATGCCCTTGGGCCACCCACCGCACGGTCGGCTGCCAGCTCAGTCTGATTGCGCTGGACATCGATCGTCGTTCCCGCCGCGGAGACGACCAGCTGAGCGACCTCTCCACCGGAGGAGAACGCGAGGCCGGGCGTCCGGGCGTTGAACGACATCCCGCCGGCGAC
>JACCTM010000208.1 GCA_013812385.1 Geodermatophilaceae bacterium
GGTCCCGGCGCCCTCGAGAGTCCTACGCAGGACGGGGTCAGCGGAGGCGGGTGAGCTCCACCTTGACGCCGAGGGACTCCGCCGGCGGACCGTGATAGACCCCGGACAGCGGCCGGACGTCGGCGTAGTCACGGCCGCGAGCCACGACGATGTGTCGCTCGGCGACGGCAACGAGGCTGGTTGGGTCGGCGGCCACCCAGTCACCGGCCCAGAACTCCACCCAAGCGTGGCTCTCGCCGATCGCCGTTGTTCCGACGGAGCTGGCGGTGTTGCCGGTGATCGGGTACAGATAGCCCGAGACGTACCGCGCCGGCAGGCCCAGCGCCCGGAGGATGGCCAGCGCAAGGTGCGTGTAGTCCTGGCAGACTCCCTTGCCAGCGGCACGAGCCTCGGCCGAGGTGGTGTGCACGCCGGTGCGCCCCCGCTCGTAGCCGAGCTGCTCGTGCGCCCAGGCAACCGCGGCCAGTCCCGCCTCGGCCGGCTGGTGCTCGGTCGCGAGCGCCGCACCGGCTGCGCTCACCTGCGGTTCGAACGACACGTAACGGGAGGGCCCCAGGAGCTCGGCGTAGTGGTCGACCACGTACGCGGTCGTGACCGTGTCCCACCCGACTCCATGCACCGGATCGAGTGCGCCAGCGGTCTCCACGACCGACGAAGCGGTGACCACCAGCTCGGTGTGCGCGACGTGTACGTCGAAGGCGTCGACCGTGGTACCCCAGTAATCGAGGTAACGAAGCGGCCGAGCCGCCGGCGTGATGTCGAGCCGGGACTCCAGCGTGTGCTGTCCCCGGTTTGATGTCGGAGTCATCCTCGCCTCGTTGTAGGAGGCACGGACCGCGGTGGAGTAGAGGTAGCCGGTGCGGTGCCGCACCGCGATCCGCCAGCTCATCGCTGTGATTCCTCGACGCTCCAGCCGATGGTCGCCGACCCGTCGAAGAAGCGGCGGCTGACCGCGTCGCTGACCTCCGACATCACCGCCTGGAGGTCGTGCAGGCGTTTGGGCAGATCCTCCAACACCAGCTCGGCGGGCAGGAACTCCAGATCGGTGCGGGTACGGCCGATGGCCCGGCGCGCGTCGTTGCCGGCTCCCACGCGTCCGGCATCCGGGTCGAGACGAGTCAGCGCCTCCTCGCCGACGACCAGTGCGTGAAACACCGATCGGGGAAACAGGCGGTCCAGCAGCAGAAACTCCAGGACGAGCTGCGGCTCGACGCCGCGCTGGTAGGTGCGCAGGTAGGCCTCATGGGCCGAGCAGGCCCGCAAGGTGGCGATCCACCCGTCCTCCGGCGACGGCGTGCTAAGGGTCGCTGCCAGCAGTCGGGCAGTCATGTCGACCCGCTCGACGCTGCGCCCCAGCACCAGGAAGTCGTAGCCGTGGTCGCGGCTCATGGTCGCGTCGGCGTGCCCGGCCAGCATCGCCGCCCGATGCCGCACATAGGAGAAGAACGGCGCCGGGCCGAATTCCCGGGCTGCCTCGATCCGGGTGGTAAGTTCGTGGTGCGTGGTGTTCAGACACTCCCAGATGTCGGCGGACAGTGACTCGCGCACCCCCCGGGCGTTCTGCCGGGCAGCGAGCAGGGCACCCACGATGGAGCTGGGGTTGTCCGCCTGGTAGCCGAGAATCTCCAGGGCCTCGCGAATGTCCTGCGGGGGGTCTACGTCTGCGTCTGAGTCTGAATCCGGGCCGACTCCCATCACGGCAGCCAGAACACGGCAGGTCTCGCCCTCGTCGGTGTCCGGGTCCTCTATGACCTGGTGGAAATGCACGTCGAGGAGCCGGGCGGTGTCCTCGGAACGCTCGACATAGCGGCCGATCCAGAACAACGCCTCGGCGACCCGGCTCAGCACGGGCCCCAGCCCTGCTGTTGTTGTTGCGGTTGGTCGGACCGTGGCCCGAGATCCGGTGCCTTCGCTCTCACCGTCGGCGCAGGCAGTGGCAGCACAACGGAGGGCTCGCCCTTCCGGGCCGGCGATGAGGTCAGCACCCAGGTGTCCTTCGACCCGCCGCCCTGACTCGAGTTGACGACGAGACTGCCCTCCCGCAGAGCGACTCGGGTGAGCCCCCCGGGCAGGACGCGGATCTGGCTTCCGTCGTTGATCGCGAAGGGTCGCAGGTCGACGTGCCGGGCAGCGAGCCGGTCCCCGTCCAACGACGGAGAAGTCGACAGCATGATCACCTCCTGGGCAATCCAGCCTCGCGGGTTGGCGAGCACCTCGGCCCGGGTGGCAGCAAGCTCTTCCTCGGGCGCCGCCGGTCCGATCAGCAGTCCGTACCCTCCGGAACCGTCCACCGGTTTGAGCACCAGCTCGTCCAGCCGACTGAGACAGTCGTGCAGCACCTCGGGGTCATCCAGCCGGTAGGTGGGCACGTTCGGCAGGAGCGGCTGCTCGCCGAGGTAGTACTCGATCAACGCGGGCAGGTAGGTATAGGTCAACTTGTCGTCGGCCACCCCGTTGCCCACCGCGTTGGCGATGGTGACGTTGCCGGCTCGCGCAGCGTTGAGCACACCCGGGCAGCCAACCACCGACTCCGAGCGGAAATGCACCGGATCGAGGTAGTCGTCATCCACCCGGCGGTACAGGACGTGGACTCTGCGCTCTCCGCTGGTCGTACGCATGTAGAGCACGTTGTCTCGGCAGAAGAGGTCACGGCCCTCGACCAGCTCGATGCCCATCTTGCGGCCGAGGAAGGCGTGCTCGAAATACGCCGAGTTGTAGACGCCGGGGGTCAGCAACACGACCGTGGGGTCCTCGATGCCCGCCGGCGCGGCGGCCCGCAGCGCCGCTAGGAACAGAGCGACGTGTCCCGCGACCGGCTGCACTCGTTGCTCCAGGAACAGTCCGGGAAACACCCGCGCCATCGTGCGGCGATTCTCCACGACGTAGGAGATACCTGAGGGCACCCTCAGGTTGTCCTCCAAGACGCGCAACACGCCCTCGGCATCGCGGACCAGATCGATTCCCGCGATGTGGATGCGTACCCCGTTGGCAGGTTCGAGACCGGCGGCCGCCCGGTGGAAGGCCGTCGAGGTGGACACCAGCGAGTGCGGCACGATCCCGTCGGCGAGCACGGTCCGGGGCCCGTAGATGTCGGCCAGAAAGGCCTCCAGCGCGCGCACCCGCTGGATCACGCCCGCCTCGATCAGCGTCCACTCCGCCGTTGGGATCAGCCGGGGGACCAGATCCAGCGGGAAGATCCACTCCTGCCCGGCGCGGGAGAAGGTGATGCCCTGGTCGCGCATGCTGCGGTCGAGGACGGCGACCCGTTCCTCGAGGTCGGAGCCGGAGAGCAGCTGCAGCGCGTCGAACAACGCCTTTGTGTGCGGATGCGGCGCGCCGTTACCAGCGAACATCTCGTCGTAAGCCACGCTGGAGTAGCCGTCGAACAGGCTTCCCATGGTGCAAGTCGTACCAGAGCGCTTGTACAGCCGACTTGGTAACAGCTCGGAAACAACAGAATGGCAGCATTCGGCCATGGATTCGGTACGCCAGATTCGGGTGGGTTGCGAGTTCAGGTACGAATCCACGGCCGAGATCCCCGCCGTTTTCCTGGTTCAGTCCGCGGTTGGCGGACTACAGACCGTCCTACGGCAATCGTTCGAGACGACGCCGACGGTGCAGCAGCACGGCTACACCGACCTGTACGGCAATGCCTGTCAGCGGCTCAACCTGCCGGCGGGGACGTCCGCGGTGCGCTACGAC
>JACCTM010000453.1 GCA_013812385.1 Geodermatophilaceae bacterium
TAGCGAGCACCTGACTGTGCTTCGCCGCAACGGATTGGTCACCTCCATCCGGTCAGGGCGCAGCGTCCTCTACAGGCGGACCTCACTCGCAACGTCCATCGTTACCCTCTCCGAAGCCTCCGGGACAGTCACACAACTGGGCTAACTGATGGCCACGCCCCGCGGGGAACGTTTCAGGTCACGAGCCGGCGACTATGGGATCCGCATGACCCCGAGTCCGGTTGGCTCAGCGAGCCGGCGAGATCGGTGGCCACTTCAGCTTCGACGGCGGCACGACCTGGGAGGAGAACCGGCAGATGCGGCTCACTCGGGAGGCGGGGCGGCGGTGACCGGGGCGGCTGGGACCAGGCGTTCAGTTTTCGAGCTACGCCAATACACAACCGTCCCCGGCGAGCGGGACACGCTGATCGACCTGTTCGACAGCCACCTCGTAACCGGCCAGGAAGCCGTTGGAATGCATGTCATCGGCCAGTTCCGCGACCTCGATGACCCCGACCGGTTCGTCTGGATGCGGGGATTCGACAGCATGCCCGCTCGTGCCGCTGCACTGCGCGCCTTCTACGGCGGGCCGGTCTGGCAAAGCCACCGCGGCGCGGCGAACGCGACAATGGCGGACTCCGACAATGCCTTACTGCTTAGGCCGATTGAGCTCGGCCCTGCCTATCCGGACTTCGGTGCGCGGACGGAACTGGACCCGCGCGTACCGAACTCGGTGGTCGGCGTCACGGTCCTGTTCAACGACGGCCCGCTGGCCGACACATCGATCACCAAGGTCACCAAAGTGGTCCTCCCGCAGCTGCGTGCGGCAGGAGGTGTCCCCGTTGCGGTCTTTGTCACCGACCCCTCGGACAACAACTTCCCTGCCCTACCACTGCGACAGGAAGACGTTCTCGTCTGGGTCACCCGCTTCGCCGACGACCCGGCGTGGGCCGAGCACCATCAGCACCTCGCATCGTCGCCGATCTGGCAGGACGAGGTGATCCCGTGGCTGGCTGCAACGAGCCGGCCATCACAGGAGCTGCGCCTACGACCGACAGCCGGCTCACAGCTGCGCTGATCGCCGTGTCGGCACACGGGGCCTACCCTGTCGTGGCGATGACGGCTAGTGCATCGAAGCTGACCCGCTCATTCGTCCGGGCGGTATTGCGCCCGCCCCAGTCGACGAGATCGAAATGCGGACGGCGCCCACCGATGCCGCGATAGAAGGTCGATTCCGCAGGCCAGCCACCATCTCACCGCAGGCTCGCCTCACGAACCGCCTCGGCACCTGCCGGAGCGCCCTGATCACGTCGGTGTCGAGCAGCGCGCCAGCGCGCTCTGCGAGCTGCTGGCGCGGCCGTGCAAGTGCGCTACGACCCCTGCAACGAGGGCGGGATGCGCTCGCCGAGGTCGCGTGCCAGGATCGTCCGATCCGGCGGCGTCGCCGCGACTGGCGCGCGAAACGACATCAAGCGGCCTCCGAATTGCGGCGGGCGGTGAGGGTCAGCGCTACGGCGAGGACGACGACGGCAGCGCCCACCACGATTCTGCCGCTGATCACCTCGTGCAGCAACAACGCGCCGAGCAGCACTGCCACAACCGGATTGACGTACGCGTAGGTCGAAACCGTGGTGGTGGTCAGCCGTTGTAGGGCCAACACGTATGCGGACAAGGCGAGCAGGGACCCAGGGCCGATCAGATACAACAGAGCGCCGGCGGACCCGCGGCTGACTTCGGCGACGTCCAGACTGGCGAGTTCGCCTCGAGCCGCGGAGGCCGCGAACAGAATGGCGCCGCCGGTGAGCATCTGCATTGCCGCCCCGACAAGCGGCCTGCCCGGTAGTGGCAATCTTCCCGAAAGCACCGAGCCGAACCCCCAGCTGGCGCTGGCAGCTAGGAGCACGAAGGTGCCCGAGAGGTCGCCGGCCGGCCCGCCCGGCCGGGAAAGGATCGCCACGCCCACCAGGCCGACGACAAGGGAGAAGTAGCCCAACGGACCGACGGGCTTGCCGTTGATGAGTCGGTCCGCGGCGACCATCCACAGCGGAACCGTGGCCACCAGCAACGCCGCCAGACCGGACGGCACGGTCTGCTCCGCATAGCTAAGTCCACCGTTGCCGATCGTCAGCAACAGCGTGCCGACCACTGCGGCTGCGGCCCACTGCCGTCGCCCCGGCCGGTCAGCCGCCCGGACCGCGGACCCGCCCAAACGCACCGCGAACGGGTACAGCACCGCACCAGCCACCAAGAACCGGACGGCGGCCAGCAGCAGCGGAGGGATCGTCTCGACGCCGACCCGGATCGCCAGGTACGTCGACCCCCAGACAAACCAAACGACCAGCAGCGCCGCCCAAGGCAGCCAAGGGGCGCGCGGCCTGCCGGACGTGTCTGGCCGGGGCGCAGCAGGCGAGGCAGTGACCGGCACAGCTCTAAGCTTGCCGATGGGAATGTCGGCAGGCAACTGGACTGAATTAAATGACGCAACAGGCGCCTGTCGCCTCTGTAGAAGGGCGAAAATTGGCTAGAGCCCTTACATCCGTTTAGAATTAGGCGATGGCCGTCAGACTGGATGTCACCGATATCGCGTTGCTCCGCGAACTGCAAGCCGACGCGCGCCTGAGCTTCCGGCAGCTGGCAGCCCGAGTCGCTCTCTCACCCCCCGCCACTGCCGAGCGCGTGCGCCGGCTGGAGGCCGTCGGCGTCCTGCAGGGCTACCGGGCCGTGGTCAGCCCGGAAGCCATCGGCCGCGGCCTCGAAGCCTTCATCCGCGTCCGACTGACCGACGACATATCCGCCGAAGCGTTCACGGTCATGCTCGCCAACGCGGGCGCAGTTCGGGAGTTGCACCACCTCGTCGGAGAGGACTGCTTCTTGCTGCGTATCGCGGTGGCGGACATACACGAACTGGAGGCCTTTCTGGCCCACGTCACTCGACACGGCACTAGCAGCACCTCAATCGTTCTGTCCTCACCCGTCACGTTCTCGCCGATCCTGCCGGGTGCAAAGCCAGCTTGAAGTACGTCGGCCAACCGCAGCCAGCTTGCAGCTGCATGCGGCGCGGTTCCGTAGCCGTACTGAACTGCGGGCATTGAGACGAACTACGGCGAATGCGCGGCTGTTCGAGCGCCGACGACCGTGAGCAGGACAATTTCAGGCCGGGTGTTCGGCGATTGGCTGCGCACCCCGACGACTCCTGCCACAGGGCAGTGACCGGGGGCAGTCCCCCAGGCTTGCGGGCGATCTAGAGCCGCACTGGGGGACGGTGACGGTCACCCTTCCCCTCGGTGCACCTTCGCCTCGGGGGCGAGTGCCACCTGCGGGCCGCGAAGCTCGGCGACCGCGACGGCCCGGTTGAGGGCGATGATCGGGGAGGGGTCGAGGCGCACGAGTTGGTCGTAGAGGGCGACGATCTGCGACCAGTCGGTGTCGCGTATGTCGCGGGCGGAGGTGTGCACGGCGTTGATCGCTGCGAGGGTCTGGTAGCGACCCGGAGCCACCCCGGCGGCCACGGTGCACGCCTCACACACCGCCCGCCCGACGGCGCGGGGACCACGGTCGCGGCGACGACGAACCGGGAG
>JACCTM010000232.1 GCA_013812385.1 Geodermatophilaceae bacterium
GCCGTCAGCCGGCGTGCTTGGTACGGCGGGAGCGCACGACCTCGAAGACCACCGGAAGCAGCGAGACCACGATGATGCCGAAGATGATGTATTCGACGTTGTCCCGTACGAACTCGATCTGCCCCAGCCAGTAGCCGAGCAGGATCACCCCGACGCCCCACAACAGGCCGCCGATGATCGTGTAGATGACGTACACCCGGTAGTTCATCCGGGAGGCCCCGGCCATGACCGTCGCGAAGGTCCGCACGATCGGGACGAACCGGGCGTACACGATCGTGCGTGCGCCGTACTTCTCGAAGAAGGCAGCGGATCGGTCCACGAACTCGGCCCTGAAGAAGCGGGAGTCCGGACGGCGGAAGATCGCAGGTCCGGCACGGCGGCCGATCCAGTACCCCACCAGGTTGCCGGCGATGGCCGCGATCGGGGTGAACACCAGCAGCGCCCACAGCGGCAGTCCGGCGAATCCAGCCGCGGAGAGCAGGCCGGCGGTGAACAGCAGCGAGTCGCCAGGGAGAAAGAAGCCGACCAGCAGCCCGCACTCGGCGAAGACGATGATCAGCAGGCCGATCAGCCCAAAGGTGTTGACCAAGTACTCGGGGTCGAGGAAGTCGGTGATCGAGCCGAGAAGCCCGAGCCCACCACTTGGGAGGTCTGCTGCGCTCACGACGAGCCACCATACCGACCGCAATCTGCACTTCGGCTGACAAGGCCCTGGCCCCGCCCGGTCTGTCCAGCGCTGGCTTCGGCCACCCAAGTCGCCGTACCGTGACTACATGAGCACCTCAACAGCCTGGCTCCGGGAACTGCGGGCCGCACTGCCGGCCGATGCCGTCGTCGACGATCCTGACGTTGTGTCCGGCTACTCCCGTGACATGGCGATGCTGGCCCCCAACGGGCGTCCGGCCGCCGTGGCGTTCCCGTCCGAGACAGCCGAGGTCTCCGCGATCCTGCGCATCGCCAGCGCCCACCGGGTGCCGGTGGTGCCTCGTGGAGCCGGATCCGGGCTGGCCGGATCGTCCAACGGGGTCGACGGGGCGATCACCGTCTCGCTGATCAGGATGAATGCGATCCTGGAAGTAGATCCGGCCAATCGGCTCGCCGTCGTCCAGCCCGGGGTGGTCAACAAGGCACTCCGGGACGCGGTGGAGGCCCAGAGCCTGTTCTATCCACCGGATCCGTCCAGCTTCGACTGGTGCACGATCGGCGGCGATCTCTCGACCAATGCCGGCGGCCTGTGCTGCGTGAAGTATGGCGTCACATCCGACTTCGTCATGGGTGTCGAGGTCGTGCTGGCCGACGGGGAGGTCCTACGAACCGGACATCGTACGGTCAAAGGCGTTGCCGGGTACGACCTTGCCCGGCTGTTCGTCGGGTCGGAGGGCACCCTCGGGGTGATCACCGAGGCCACGCTGGCCCTGCGCCCGAAGCCTGCGGCACCGGTCACGCTGGTAGCCACGTTCGGCTCGACGGCGGCCGCGGGCAAGGTCGTCGAAGCAGTCGTCACCCGCGGCCTGGTGCCCTCGTTGCTCGAACTCATGGACCAGACCTGCATCCGGGCCGTCGACGACATGGCGAACATGGACCTGGACCGGGACGCAGCAGCCCTGCTCGTCGCACAGTCGGACTCCGGAGGTGAGCGGGCAATCCAGGAGATCGCGGCAGTCGCTGCTGCCTGCGAGCAGGCCGGTGCGACCCTCGTCCACCAGACCGATGACCCGCAAGAGGGCGCGATGCTTGTGCACGCCAGGAGGATTGCGCTCCCGGCTCTGGAGCGGATCGGGACCCCGCTGGTCGACGACGTTGCCGTCCCACGGTCGCGGATTTCGGAGTTCTTGGACCGTACGGCCGAGATCTCCAGAGTCCGCGACGTGGTCATCGGCGTCGTGGGGCACGCCGGCGACGGCAACATGCACCCGACGATCTGCTTTGACCCGAACGACGCCGACCAGTACGAGCGGGCCTTCGCCGCCTTCAACGACATCCTCGAGGTCGGCCTGGCACTCGGCGGCACGGTCACCGGTGAGCACGGGATCGGCAATCTCAAACTCGATTGGCTGGCCCGTGAGATCGGACCGATCGGCCTACGCGTGCACACCGCGATTAAGGCCGCCCTCGATCCGCTCGGAATCATGAACCCAGGAAAGGTCTTTGCCGACCAACGCCCGGTGGGGGCGCCCGTCAAGCTCGCGGTGGTGGGCCGGTGAAGCGAGCGGTGAGCGGAGCGCACCAGGCGGACCAGCAATGAGCGACCGGCTGGTGATCATCGGGGGCAATGCCGCGGGGATGTCCTGCGCCGCGCAGGCTCGCCGGCTTCGCGAGCCCGGTGACCTGGAGATTGTGGTTGTCGAAGCTGGGCAGTTCACCTCGTACTCCAACTGCGGGATCCCCTATTGGGTCGGCGGCGAGGTTGAGGACGCCGAGGCGTTGATCGCCCGTACCCCAGCGGCTTTCGCCGAACAGGACATCCAGATTCGGTTCGGCACTCGGGCGCAACGGATCGACGTCGAGGCTGCAACGGTCACCGTACGGTCCGACGATGGCAGTGGCGGTATCCATGGTCAGAGCGCCACGTTGGACTTCGACCAGCTGCTGGTCGCCACCGGCGCGACTCCGTTACGGCCACCGGTCGAGGGACTCGACGCCGACGGTGTCTTCGGCGTACAGACCATCCCGGACGGGGAAGCGATCCGGAAGGCCCTCGAGAAGGATCCGAAGCGCGCCGTGGTGCTAGGCGGTGGCTACATCGGCCTGGAGATGGCCGAAGCCTTTGTCAACCGGGGGCTTTCGGTCACCGTCGTACTGGCCGATCCGCTTCCGATGAGCAGTCTCGACGAGGACATGGGCGAGCGGGTCTGCGCCGCGATGACCGCGATGGGGATCGATGTGCGGACCGGTGAACCGGTGCGCGGAATCGACGTCGAGGGTGGCCTGGCTCGGGCCGTGGTCACCGACGCGGGCTCGTACCCGGCTGATCTGGTCGTACTGGGCCTCGGTGTGCGACCGAACTCCGACTTGGCCGCGGACGCCGGACTGCGGATCGGGACCACCAAGGGCATCGAGGTTGACGACACGATGCGGACGCTGAGCCACGAGAGTGTTTACGCCGCAGGCGATTGCATCCAGACCCGCAACCGGATCACTGGACGACCGGTTGCGATCGCCCTCGGCACCCACGCCAACCGGCAGGGTCGCATCGCCGGGACCAACATCGGTGGCCGTCCGGCACGGTTCGAAGGGGTACTGGGGACGGCGGTGACCAAGGTCGGCGATTGCGAGATCGGCCGGACCGGGCTCTCCACAAGGGAGGCCGAGGAAGCCGGATTCTCGATCGAGACCACGGTGGTCGAGTCCACGGTCAAGGCGGGGTACTACCCGAAGGCCGGCAAGCTGGCCGTCAAGCTGCTGACCGAGAAGCAGACCCAGCGAATGCTCGGCGGTCAAATCGTCGGTGGCCCCGGTTCGGCCAAGCGGATCGATGTTCTGGCCACGGCGATCTGGGCCCAGCTGACCGCGGCAGAGTTCGCGGCGGTGGACATCTCCTACGCCCCGCCGTTCTCGCCGACCTTCGATGCGGTGGTGCTGGCCGCTCGCAAGGCGGCCGGGCGCTGACCCTGACGTGCAGTTTCGCGCGCCGCACTGCACAGCGCTGAAACCTTTGCTCCGATCAGGGCGTCGTGAGGTCGGCAACGATCACCGTGACGTTGTCCGGGGCTCCCGCTCGCAGTGCGAGGTCGATCAGCCGATCGGCGGCGACATCGCGGTGCTCCGCGACCACGACCGCATGGATGTCTGATTCAGCCACATAATCGGTGAGGCCGTCGCTGCAGAGCAGGTACCTGTCCCCTACCACTGGGGCGTAGCTGGCAAAGGATGGCGCGACGATGTGATCGCCGACTGCCTTGAGGATCAGGTTCCGCTGGGGGTGGTGTTGCGCCTGCTCCCGGTTGATGACGCCGGCATCGACCAATTCCTGCACAAAAGAGTCGTCTCGGGTGACCTGATGTAGCGTCTCGGGTTTTTTCGCGCGCAGATAGTAGGCACGAGAGTCGCCCACCTGGGCGAATACGATGCGCCGGTCGCCACCCAACATCACCGTGATGGTCGTGCTCATGCCGGCCAGACCCGGCTCTTCCTGCACCTGCCTAGCGATGGCGTGGCTACCTCGTGCGACGGCATCGGTCAGCGACTGATACACGTCCTCGGTGGGCCTGCTTGTGGCGACGTTCGCGATGATCGAGGCGACCGTCTGCGAGGCGATCTCACCGCCAGCCTCGCCGCCCACTCCATCCGCGACGACGAGCACGCGTTCGCCGATGTGATGGGTGTCCTCGTTGATCGCTCGAACGCGGCCAGGGTGCGTCCGCCCTGCAGCAGTGACGCGGTACCGCATTTGACTTTGCTTCAGGCGACGGTGACGCCGCGCCAGAAGGCCAAGTGGTCGGTGATGTTGCCGGCCGCATCTTTCGGGTCGGGGTAGTACCACGCGGCGTCGGGGTTCTGCTTGCCGTCGATGTCGAGGCTGTAGTACGACGCGGTGCCCTTCCAAGGGCAGACCGACGTCTTGTCCGAGGGGATCAGGATGTCTTCGCGCACCGATGATCGAGGGAAGTAATGGTTGCCTTCGACGATCACCGTCTCGTCGCTCTCGGCAATCACCTGCCCGTTCCAGCTTGCCTGCACCATGCCCCCATTGTGTCCCCCGGAGCGCGTCGACGCGACCCGGGATCCGTCGACCGCCGTCACGAACGCATGCCGCCGCACCGTGACCGCTGCATCCCCGGTACGGGATACTCCCTGCATGCCGATTGCCACGCCTGACTCCTACGCCGAGATGATCCGCCGGGCCAAGGAGGGCGGCTTCGCCTATCCGGCGATCAACGTCACCTCGTCGGAGACGCTGAATGCCGCGCTGAAGGGCTTCGCGGACGCGGGCAGTGACGGCATCGTCCAGGTGTCCACCGGTGGTGCGGAGTTCCTCTCCGGCACGGCGGTCAAGAACATGGTTGTCGGTGCGTCGGCCTTCGCCGAGTTCGCCCGGGTGGTCGCGGCGGAATATCCCGTACAGATCGCCCTGCACACCGACCATTGCCCGAAGGACAAGCTGGACGGCTACATGCGTCCCCTGGTCGCGCTGTCGGCCGAGCGGGTCGCTGCCGGCCGGGAGCCGTTGTTCCAGTCGCACATGTGGGACGGTTCGGCCGTGCCGCTGGAGGAGAATCTCGACCTCGCCGAGGAGCTGCTGGACGCTTGTACGGCCGCCAAGATCATCATGGAGTTGGAGATCGGCGTCGTGGGTGGTGAGGAGGACGGCGTGGTCGGTGAGATGAACGACAAGCTCTATACGACCGACGACGACTACCTGGCTACCGCGAACAAGCTGGGACTGGGCGAGCGGGGGGAGTACCTGCTGGCGGCGACCTTCGGCAACGTGCACGGGGTCTACAAGCCGGGCAACGTCAAGCTGCGCCCTGACATCCTCAAGGCCGGCCAGGACGTGGTCTCGGCCGCCAAGGGTCTGCCAGCTGGCAGCAAACCGTTCAACCTGGTCTTCCACGGCGGCTCGGGCTCCTCGCTCGAGGAGATCCGCGAGGCGTTGAGCTATGGCGTGGTCAAGATGAACGTGGACACCGACATGCAGTACGCCTTCACTCGACCGATCGCCGGGCACATGTTCGCCAACTACGAGGGCGTCCTCAAGATCGACGGCGAGGTCGGCAACAAGAAGTTGTACGACCCGCGCTCCTATCTCAAGGCCGCCGAGTCCTCGATGGCCGCTCGTACGGTCGTGGCCTGCGAGAACTTGCAGTCGGCCGGCACCACGATGGGCCGCTGACCCCCTCTTCAGGGACGTGCGCATCAATATGCCGGTTCGCTACGCAACCGCCGCTTTGAGCGCACCCAAATGGGAGGTTGTGTCGCGAACCGGCGTTATGCGGGGTCAGGGCTCAGGCCGAGCAGGAAGTCGCGGACCTCGCGCTGATAGCCCTCCGGGTCCACGTTCCAGGACTTGGTGTGCCCAGCGCCCTGGTAGGTCACCATCGAGACCAGGTCCGGACGGGCTTTGGCCAGTGCCAGCGCGCGTTCCCAGGGCACGAACGCGTCCTCTGGCCCGTGGAAGATCAGCATGGGGCGGGTCAGTTCGTCGGCGCGCGCAACCCAATCGAAGTCATCGAGGTGGATGCCGAGTTGCCGCTGGACCATCCACAGCCCCAGCTCGGCAGCAGGACGGGGCAACCGGTTGACTCGAGCATTGGCGCGCAACGTGTCTCGCCAGTCGATGACCGGTGAGTCGAGAATCATGGCGATCACCGAGTCGGCTCGACTCGAGCGGACCGTCGCCTGCAGCACGATCGCAGCGCCCATCGACCAGCCGTACAACACGAGCTCGGTCGCGCCGTTCTCGATCGCGTACGCCATCGCCGCGTCGATCTCCTGCCACTCGGTGTCGCCGAGGCGATAGCGGTTGTCCGCCGTCGCCGGGGCACCGATGTCATTGCGGTACGACGGGATCAGGGTCGGGAGCCCCAGCGCGGCCAGCGTGGGCAGAATGCGCATCGTCTCGCCGCGGCTTGCCCCGCGCCCGTGTACGGCGACGACCCACCGGGAGCCACCGTCGCCGGGCAGCAGCCAGGTCGGGTACGCGCCCAGGTCGCCGGGCAGTTCCAGGTCTAGGAACTCCAGCCCGTGGGCCTCGCCGGGGTCACCGAGATAGGCGTACTGCTCCCAGGCTGTACGAAGTCCGACCCGCAGCTCGCCGGCTCGTACGCCGACGAGCGTTCGGGTCACGACGGGACCGGCAGCGGCTTGTACGGTCCGACCACGCTTGACGCTCCCGCCGAGGTCGCCGTCGACGGACAGGATCGGTCCGACGATCGCCTGGCCGGTCGGATTGCCGGGTCCGTCGAGCCAGCTGAGTCCGTAGGTGCCCGGCAACAGCGAATCCTCGGTGGCAACCAGCTGCACCGTGCGATTCTCAGATGCGCGCTCACTCCCGGATGCCAGGTCGTTGCCGAGTGCGAGGACGGGAATGTCGTAGTCCTTGGTTCGGGTCACCCGCAGAATCCCGCGCAGAAAGTATCTGGCCAACCCCGCGGTACCCGCAATCAGGACAGCCACCAGGCCGCCAGCGAGGCGCAACACCGGTCCATTCTCGACCAAGCCCGTCCGCGATCACGGAGCTGGCACCGCTGCGACCCCCCGATTCGTGGTCACAGCTCCATGATCGCGAGGGATGACCTACGGTCCTGGCATGACCATGCCTGGCAATCTGCTTCCCGGCCCGCCTCCGGTGCTGCTCCCACCCAACGCCGAGGCCGACGCCGCTGCTGCCCGCGGTGAGCCGGCCAGCGCGGTGGCGGCGGCTCATCCGGCCTACCCGGCCGCGTGGGCGGCCCTTGCCGTCGAGGCGGCTGCCGGTGGTCGAACGATGGAGGCGTACGCGTACGGACGTACCGGCTATCACCGAGGCCTGGACTCGTTGCGCAAGAACGGCTGGAAGGGGTACGGCCCCGTTCCCGGTGACCATCCGGGCAATCGCGGCTTCTTGACCTGCGTCGCTGTGTTGGCTGATGCTGCCGCCGAGATCGGTGAGGACGACGAAGCCCGGCGGCTGGTCGATTTGCTCAGGGAATGTGACCCGTCCTTCGACCCCGGCCAGTTGGGCTAAGGCACATACCCAGACCTCACCACCGGCGATGAGCAGCACCGATCCGAAGCCTGAGGGACAGGCTTCGCATGGCGGTCGGCGGCTGCAACGACGCTTGATGCTGGCCCTTTTCGGGGTGGCCTTCTCAACTCAGGCTCCGTCGCCGGTCCTGCTCTACTACACCGATGCCCTCGACCTGAGCGCGCTGTCCCTGACGGTCTTCTTCGCCGTCTATGCGTTGGGGCTGGTGCCCTCCCTACTGCTGGGCGGGCCGTATTCGGATCGGCGCGGCCGCAAGCGGGTGGTCGTGCCGTTCACGTTGCTCTGCCTCGGCGCCCTCATGGTGTTGCTGCTCACCGCATTTGTGGGCGAACCGATGATCTACGTGGGGCGGCTGCTGCAAGGCTTGACCAGCGGTGCGATCTTCACCGTCGGGGTGGTCTGGCTGCGAGAGCTGGCCGGACCGGCGGGTGCAGCTGGGGCCGCGATGAAAGCCAGCGCGGCGATGGCCTCGGGATTCGCGATCGGCCCGCTGACCTCGGGCCTGCTCGTCCAGTGGGCCCCGCTGCCGGAGATCTTGCCTTTCGGGTTGCCATTCCTATTGGTGGTACTGGCTTTCTACCTGACCCGCGGTATCCCGGAGACCATGACCGTCCACCGCCCGGGGCGGCTGCAGCTGGGGATCCCGCCGGGCGCCGGCGCAGGATTCGTGGCCTACCTGCTTCCGGTGGGCTTGATCGTCTATACCTACGCCG
>JACCTM010000245.1 GCA_013812385.1 Geodermatophilaceae bacterium
AGCTGACCCTCCTGGGCATTCCCACCCGTGGTGGGCCGCTGGCCGACCGGTTGGCCCAGCGGATAGGGGTCTTCACCGACCGAGGGACGGGCCCGGTTCCGGTACCGGTGGGGATCGTCGACATCACCCTGTACCGCGATGACCTGCGTAGCCGAGGCGTGCGCCCGTTGTCTGCGACCTCTATTCCGGATGGCGGAATAGAGGGCCGACACGTCGTCTTGGTCGACGACGTCCTCTACTCCGGCCGCACCGTTCGAGCCGCCCTGGACGCGCTACGCGAGGTCGGTCGCCCTCGCGTTGTGCAGTTGGCCGTCCTGATCGATCGGGGGCACCGCGAACTGCCCATCCGGGCCGACTACGTCGGCAAGAACCTGCCGACATCGGCGTGCGAACAGGTCCGGGTACGGCTGACCGAGATCGACGGCACCGATGAGGTCGTGGTCCGATGAAGCGACACCTGCTCTCTGCCGCCGACCTCGACCTCGGCGATGCCACCTTGATCCTGGATACCACGACGCAGATCGACGCTGCCCTGGCCGGGCGAGAGGTCAAGAAACTGCCCACTCTGCGTGGCCGTACGGTCGTGAACCTGTTCTTCGAGGACTCCACACGCACCCGGATCTCCTTCGAGTTGGCCGCGAAGCGGCTGTCCGCGGATGTGATCAACTTCGCGGCGAAGGGCTCGAGTGTGTCGAAAGGAGAGAGCCTGAAGGACACCGCGCTGACCCTGGAGGCCATGGGCGCGGATGCGATCGTCTGCCGGCACAGCGCGTCAGGTGCCCCGCATCGACTAGCCGAATGGGTGCAGGGCAGCGTGATCAATGCCGGTGACGGCACGCACGAGCATCCGACGCAGGCGCTGCTGGACGCGTACACGATCCGCCGGCGGCTGGGCCGGCTCGACGGCGTGCGGGTCACGATCGTTGGCGACGTCCTGCACAGCAGGGTGGCTCGCTCCAACGTAGTGCTGCTGGACACCCTCGGGGCACAGGTCACCCTCGTCGCGCCGCCCACGTTGCTACCGGTCGGGGTCGGCTCCTGGCCGGTCGAGGTCAGCTATGACCTCGACGCGGTCCTGGCCAAGGCCGATGTGGTCATGATGCTGCGCGTCCAGCAGGAGCGGATGAACGCCTCGTACTTCCCGAGCGTCCGTGAGTACAGCCGCCGTTACGGTCTGGACGCCCGACGGATGGCGCTGCTGCCCGAGGACGCCATCGTCATGCACCCCGGCCCGATGAACCGTGGCATGGAGATCGCCGCGGAAGTCGCCGACTCGGTCCGTTCGACGATCGTCGAACAGGTGAGCAACGGCCTGTCCGTACGAATGGCCGTGCTCTATCTGCTCCTCGGAGGCGACAGCAAGTGAGGATCGCAGCGAGGAACGAGCGAGGACCGGAGCGAGCGCGGAGCCGACCAGTTCGGCTCGGTGGGGCTTCCACGAGCGACGGGGACGTGGCGTGAGCTCCTCAGCGTGGCTGATCCGGGGCGTGCGGCCCTACGGCGAGGATGCCGTCGACCTGCTGCTGCGCGACGGCGCCATCGCCGAGATCGGCACCCGGCTCCAGGCCGACGATGCCGAGGTCCTCGATGCCGGCGGACTGATCGCCCTGCCAGGTCTGGTGGACCTGCACACTCACCTGCGCGAGCCCGGGCGTGAGGATGCCGAGACCGTTCAAACCGGCTCCCGCGCAGCAGCATTGGGCGGCTATACGGCGGTTCACGCGATGGCCAACACCGATCCGGTTGCCGACACCGCAGGAGTCGTCGAGCAGGTGTGGCGCCTCGGCCGCGAGGCAGGACTGGTGGATGTCGCTCCGGTGGGAGCGGTGACGGTGGGCTTGGCCGGAGCGCACCTCGCCGAGCTGGGAGCGATGGCGGATTCCCCGGCGCGGGTACGGGTGTTCTCCGACGACGGGTTCTGCGTCGCCGACCCCGCGCTCATGCGCCGTGCGCTCGAGTACGTCAAGGCCTTCGACGGTGTGATTGCCCAGCATGCCGAGGAGCCGCGGCTGACCCAGGGTGCCCAGATGCACGAAGGCGAGCTGTCCGCGCGACTGGGTCTGGCCGGTTGGCCGAGTGTCGCGGAGGAGGCGATCATCGCGCGCGACGTCCTGCTCGCGGCACACGTGGGGTCGCGGTTGCACGTCTGTCACGTGTCGACCCGTGGCAGCGTGGACATCGTGGGCCGGGCCAAGGCCGATGGAGTCGCGGTCACGTGTGAGGTCACACCGCACCACCTGCTGCTGACCGATGAGTGCGTGACCGGCTACGACCCACTGTTCAAGGTCAATCCGCCACTGCGGACCGCTGAGGATGTGGAAGCGTTACGCACCGGTCTGGCCAACGGCACGATCGATGCGATCGCGACCGACCATGCACCGCATGCCATGGAGGACAAGGAGTGTGAGTGGGCCATGGCCCGCCCGGGCATGTTGGGGCTGGAGCAGGCCCTGTCGGTGGCCGTTGAGGCGATGATCGAGACTGGGCTCCTGGACTGGCGTGAACTGGCCGACCGGATGTCGGTACGCCCCGCCCGGATCGGTCAACTCGACGGGCACGGCCAGCCCATCGAGGTCGGCCGACCGGCCAACCTCGTCCTGCTCGACCCCGACGTCCGCAGAGTCGTCAACGGGGCCGATCTGGCCAGCCGGGCGCGCAACACGCCGTACGCGCAGCGGGAGCTTCCGGCGCGAGTGGTGGCCACGTTCCTGCGCGGCCGTCCCACCGTGCTGGACGCCAAGGCGCAACTGTGAGGTCGGCCGTCGCGCGCTGGGTTGATGTCGTAGGTACGCCGGCAACACGCGCGGCCCGCCCCCTGCATACCTGCGACATCAGGAACGGGTACGCACCGATGTCGCAGGTTCGCAGGGAACACACCCGGCGAGTCGCCTGCCTTTCTGCGACATCAGGATCCTGGTCCAGAGTTTGCGGCGCAGCGGCCCGGAACCTCCGGTGAGCGTGACCGCCCCCCCGGCGCTCCTCGTCCTGGAGGACGGTCGGGCGTTTCGCGGCGAGGCGTTCGGGGCAATCGGGTTGACCGTCGGGGAGGCGGTCTTCAACACCGGGATGACGGGCTACCAGGAGACGCTGACCGACCCCAGTTATGCCGGCCAGGTCGTGGTGATGACCGCGCCGCTGATCGGTAACACCGGGATGAATGACGAGGACGGCGAGTCCGACGGCATTCAGGTAGCCGGACTCGTCGTGCGGGATCCCAGTCCGCGTCCGTCCAACTGGCGTTCCCAGCGCAGTCTCGAGTCCGAACTCAGCGCCGCCGGGGTGGTGGGGATCAGCGGCATCGATACCCGTGCGCTGACCCGACACCTGCGCGAGCGCGGCGCGATGCGAGTCGGTGTGTCCAGCCTGAGCGCCGATGTCGACGAGGTACTTGCCGCGGTCCGAGCTGCCCCGCAGATGACCGGTGCCGACCTGGCTCCCGGCGTGAGCACGACGCAGAGTTATGTCGTGCCTGCGATCGGGCGCCTACGGTTTAGGGTCGCCGCCCTGGACCTCGGCATCAAGACCATGACCCCGCGCCGGATGGCCCAGCGCGGGATCGAGGTCGAGGTGCACCCGGCGCTGACGACAGCCGACGACCTGCTCATAGGCTCACCCGATGGCGTGTTCATCAGCAACGGCCCCGGTGATCCGGCGACCGCGGATTACGCCGTCGCGGCGGTGCGCGGTGTCCTGGACGCCGGGGTGCCGCTGTTCGGCATCTGCTTCGGCAACCAGATCCTGGGCCGCGCGCTGGGGCTGGCGACGTACAAGCTCCGGTACGGCCATCACGGCATCAACCTGCCGGTGCTCGACCGGTCCACCGGCAAGGTGGAGGTGACCGCGCACAACCATGGATTCGCCATCCAGGCACCCGATGGCTCGGGCCCGGGTGAGCCGCTCTCGGCCACTCGCCGGCCGTTGCCCTTCAGCACGCCGTACGGTCCGGCCGAGATCAGCCACGTCTGCCTCAACGACGGTGTCGCGGAAGGGCTCAACTGCCTTGACGTGCCGGCCTTCTCGGTGCAATACCATCCAGAGGCAGCGGCCGGCCCACACGACGCGGACTACCTCTTCGACCGGTTCGTCGAGTTGATCTCCATCCGCGGGCGGCAGGTACATGCCTAGACGCGCGGACCTCAGGCACGTCCTGGTCATCGGGTCCGGTCCGATCGTGATCGGCCAAGCATGCGAGTTCGACTACTCCGGGACCCAGGCCTGCCGGGTGCTGCGCGCGGAGGGCATCCGGGTCAGCCTGGTCAACTCCAACCCGGCCACGATCATGACCGACCCGGAGTTCGCCGATGCCACCTACATCGAGCCGCTGACCGACGAGTACGTCGAGAAGGTGATCGAGCGGGAGCACCCGGACGCCATCCTGGCCACCCTCGGCGGGCAGACCGCGCTCAACGTCGCCGTACGCCTGCACGAGCGCGGGGTGCTGCAGCGCTACGGCGTCGAGCTGATCGGGGCTGACATCGCCGCCATCCAACGCGGCGAGGATCGGCAGGTCTTCAAGGACATCGTCGCTTCAATCGGCGCGGAGACTCCGGACAGTGCGGTCTGCGGGTCGATGGACCAGATCCTGTCCGCGGTCCAGGACCTCGGTTATCCGGTGGTCGTACGCCCGTCGTACACGATGGGTGGCGCCGGCTCCGGGATTGCGCGCGACGAGGCGGAACTGCGCCGGATGTCCACCGCCGGTCTCGAGGCCAGTCCGGTCCATCAGGTGCTGATCGAACAGAGTGTCTTGGGTTGGAAGGAATTCGAGCTCGAACTGATGCGCGACCGCAAGGACAACGTTGTCGTCGTGTGCTCCATCGAAAATCTCGACCCGATGGGCGTGCACACCGGGGACTCGATCACTGTGGCACCGGCGATGACGCTGACCGACCGCGAGTACCAGCATCTTCGTGACGTCGGGATCAAGGTTCTGCGCGCAGTCGGCGTCGACACCGGCGGCTGCAACATCCAGTTCGCGGTCCATCCGGAGACCGGCCGGTTGGTCGTCATCGAGATGAATCCCAGGGTGTCGCGGTCGAGTGCTCTGGCCAGCAAGGCGACCGGGTTCCCGATCGCCAAGATCGCGGCGAAGCTCGCCATTGGGTACAGCCTGGACGAGATTCCCAACGACATCACCGGCCAGACCCCGGCCTCGTTCGAGCCGACGCTGGACTACGTCGTGGTCAAGGTGCCGCGATTCGCCTTCGAGAAGTTTCCGGGCGCAGATCCGCGGCTGACGACCACCATGAAGTCGGTCGGTGAGGCAATGTCGGTGGGCCGCAACTTCACCGAGGCTCTGCAGAAGGCATTGCGCTCCATGGAGACCACCGAAGCCGGCTTCTGGACCGTGCCGGACCCCGAGGATGTGAGCCTCGAGAACCTGCTCGAAAGGATCGAAACGCCAACGGACGGGCGGATCTACGACGTCGAACGTGTCCTGCGCGCCGGGGCGACCGTCGAGCAGGTCTGGGCGGCAACCGGAATCGACCCATGGTTCCTCGACCAGATCAGCTCATTGGTGGACCTGCGTCTGGACATCGAGGCCGCACCTTCGCTCACCGAGTCGTTGGTGCGTCGGGCCAAACGGGCCGGATGTTCCGATCGGCAGATCGCCGCCCTGCGCCCGGAGTTGGCCGGAGAGACCGGAGTTCGGGTGCTGCGACATCGGCTGGGAATCCGGCCGGTGTTCAAGACCGTGGACACCTGCGCCGCGGAGTTCGCGGCGAGTACGCCGTACCACTACTCCAGCTACGACGAGGAGACTGAGGTCGCGTCGCGCGACAAGCCGGCAGTCCTGATCCTCGGGTCGGGCCCGAACCGGATCGGGCAGGGCATCGAGTTCGACTATTCCTGCGTGCACGCCGCCATGGCGTTGCGGGAGGCGGGCTACGAGACCGTGATGCTCAACTGCAATCCCGAGACCGTCTCGACCGATTACGACACCGCGGACCGGCTCTACGTCGAGCCGCTGACCTTCGAGGACGTCATGGAGGTCATCGAGGCCGAGCGGGCGGCTGGACCGGTGCTCGGGGTGATCTGCACGCTCGGCGGGCAGACCCCGTTGGGCCTTGCCCAACCGCTGAAGGATGCCGGCGTCCCGATCTTCGGAACGGCTCCGGAGGCGATTCATCTGGCCGAGGAGCGAGGGGCCTTTGCCCGGGTCCTGGCCGCGGCCGGGCTTCCCGCGCCCAAGCACGGGATGGCCACGTCCTACGACGAGGCACGCGTGATCGCCCAGGCCGTGGGCTATCCGGTGTTGGTCCGGCCGTCCTACGTCCTGGGCGGCCGCGGGATGGAGATCGTCTACGACGACGCTGCCCTGGAGGCCTACATCGCCAAGAGCACCCAGGTCAGTGCGGCGCATCCGGTCCTGGTCGACCGATTCCTCGAGGATGCGGTCGAGATCGACGTCGATGCGCTCTATGACGGGGTCGAGCTTTTCCTCGGCGGAGTGATGGAGCACATCGAGGAGGCCGGGATCCACTCCGGCGACTCGTCGTGCGCGCTACCCCCGATCACCCTGGGTTCCTCAGAACTCGCCCGAATCCGAACCTCCACCGAGGCGATCGCGGCCGGCGTCGGGGTGCGCGGGTTACTGAACGTGCAATACGCACTGAAGGACGACATGTTGTACGTGTTGGAGGCCAACCCCCGCGCCTCCCGGACGGGGCCGTTCGTGTCCAAGGCCACCGCTGTTCCGCTGGCCAAGGCCGCCGCGCGGATCGCCGTGGGGGAGACCATCGCCGCGCTGCGCGCAGAAGGCTTGCTGCCGCTTGCGGATGGATCTGATCTGCCGATCAACGCGCCGATCTCGGTCAAGGAAGCGGTGTTGCCCTTCCATCGGTTCAGCACCGTGGAGGGTCTGGGGGTTGACACTGTGCTCGGTCCGGAGATGAAGTCTACGGGGGAGGTGATGGGTATAGACACCGATTTCGGAAGGGCTTTCGCGAAGTCCCAGGCCGCGGCGTATGGCTCGCTGCCCACCGGTGGCCGAGTGTTCGTCAGCCTGGCCAACCGGGACAAGCGTTCGGCGATCTTCCCGGTCAAGCGGCTGGCCGACCTCGGTTTCGAGGTGCTCGCCACGGCCGGAACCGCGGCGGTGCTGCAGCGCAACGGGGTCTCGTGCGAGGTGCTGGGCAAGTTCAGCGAGGGTCCCGGCAACTGTGTGGAGCGCATCCTTGCCGGCGACATCGACCTTGTCGTGAACACCCCTCAGGGCAGTGGCGGCACCCGGATCGACGGCTACGAGATCCGTACCGCGGCAGTCGTCGCCGGAATCCCTTGTGTCACCACGATTCAAGGAGCAGCGGCTGCCGTTCAGGGAATCGAGGCCGTACGCAACGGGACACTGGGGGTGCGGTCCCTTCAGGAGTTGCACGCGATGCTCCGAGACGAACGGGCTCAGCGCGTCGACGCCGATCAGACTCCCCGGGACCTCGCGTGAGCCGGACATGGGGATTCACCCAGGCAGTCGACCTCGCCGAAGCTCACGATCAGATGACCGCCATGATGCCGATCCCGTTGCCCCCGGTGCCCACGACACAGCGGGCCGGGCCGGTGCAGGTTCGCGCGACCATCATGAAGGTACGGACAGCCGGCGCTTATCGGGAGTTCACCGTTCACGCACCCGGTGTCGTGCCGGGTGCTCAACCCGGTCAGTTCGTCACATTGGGAGTCGGCGGGGAGTCCTCGGCGTTGTTGTTGCGGCGGGCTTTCGCATTGAGTGGAGTCGACGGGGATGCCGTCAGCGTGGTCGTCGCTGCGCACGGGGCAGGGACGCGGTGGGTCTTCGAGCGAGGACCCGGGGATGTCTTGGACCTGGTCGGCCCGTTAGGCCGGCCCTTTCCGGCGCCATCACCTGGGGCGGCGGCGTTGCTTGTCGCGGGCGGTTACGGCGCCGCACCGTTCGTCGGGCTGGCCCAACGGCTGACCGCGGCCGGGCATCCGGTGGCCGCGGTGTTAGGTGCCTCCACCGCCGAACGTCTCTATGCCGCCCAGGAGTTAGCACCGCTGACCCAGGTTCTCGTCGTGACCACCGAGGACGGCTCGGCCGGTCGCACCGGGCGGGTCACCGATGTCCTGCCCGACTTGTTGCCGGGCGCCTCGGTGGTCTATGCGTGTGGCCCGATGCCGATGCTGCGGGCGGTGGCGGCCCAGGCCGCTGCCCGCGGGCTGCGCTGCCATGTGTCGGTCGAGGAAGCGATGGCCTGCGGCATCGGGGTGTGCATGACCTGCGTGCTGCCGGTCGTCGGTGCCGATGGAACGTCCCGCTTCCTACGGTCCTGTGTGGACGGTCCAGTGTTCGATGCCGCCAGTGTCCGCTTCGATGACATCGGTCGCTTGCCCGACGATGTCCAAGGTGCCTCCGCGATGCTGACGACTCGATGATGCCCACCGCCGATTCACGGCTCGGGGCCGTCCTCGATGTAGACATGCGAACCCGGTTGGGTGGGACGACGATTCCCAGCCCGGTACTCACGGCGTCCGGCTGCGCCGCGGCCGGACGGGAGCTCGATCCCTTCCTGGATCTCACGGCGCTCGGTGCCGTGGTGACCAAATCGGTTCAGCTGCGTGCCCGGTCTGGGCGCCCCACGCCTCGGATGGCCGAGACCCCGAGCGGAATGCTGAATTCGATTGGCCTGCAGGGTCCCGGCATTGTCGGCTTTTTGAACGAGGACCTGCCCTGGCTGGCCGCGCGAGGAGTTCGGGCGATGGTGAGCATCGCCGGGGGAGCCGTCGAGGAGTACGCCGAACTCGCTTCACGGTTGCGTGGGGCTTGCGGCATGGTGGCACTCGAGGTGAACATCTCCTGTCCGAACGTGGAGTCCCGCGGTGAGGTCTTCGCCTGCGATCCTGCTGCAGCCCACGCTGTGCTCGCCGCCGTACGCACTGCCGATCCCGGCGTACCGGTCTACGCGAAGCTCTCACCCGACGTCACCGATATCGCGTCGGTCGCCACGGCCTGCGTGGATGGTGGCGCCGACGGGATCTCGGCTATCAACACCCTGCTCGGCCTGGTCATCGACACCGACACGCTGCGTCCGGTGCTGTCTGCCGTGACCGGAGGGCTGTCCGGACCCGCGATCCGGCCGGTGGCATTGCGCTGCGTCTGGCAGATCCATCGGGCGCTGCCCGAGACACCCATCCTCGGTATGGGCGGGATCACGAACGGCGCTGAGGCCCTCCAGTTCGTCGTGGCCGGGGCCAGCGCGGTGTCGGTGGGCACGGCAGTCTTTGGGAACCCCAGTGCGCCGGAACGGATCAGCCGCGAACTGGCTGAGCTTTTGGCCCGCAACGGCTTCGCCCGGTTCAGTGATGCGATCGGGTTCGCACATCGATCAGCCGGGCCGACCGACGGCCACGGGCCTGGAACGTGATACCGACGTCAAGCATGGCCGGCCGGCCCAGGCCGGTGTCGTTCGGTATCCGGTTGCGCGAGAAGGTGTCCCAGTGCGGCCCGTTGTGCGTTGGGATCGACCCGCATCCATCCCTGCTCGAAGCGTGGGGCCTGTCCGACGACGCTCGGGGGCTTGCTGCCTTTGCCTCGACTGTGGTCGACGCGTTGGCCGGCCAGGTCGCCGTACTCAAGCCCCAGAGCGCCTTCTTCGAGCGACACGGTAGCGCCGGGATCGCGGTCCTCGAGCGCGTTGTCGCGGCGGCACGGGCCGAGGGAACCCTTGTGCTGCTGGATGCCAAGCGCGGTGACATCGGTTCGACGATGGCTGCCTACGCCGACTACCTCGATCCTGGACATCCGTTGGCTGTGGACGCGATGACCGTGAGCCCGTTTCTCGGCTTCGGCTCGCTTGCGCCCGCTGTTTCAGCTGCTCAGGTCTACGGCGGTGGGCTGTTCGTTCTTGCCCGTACGTCAAACCCTGAAGGCGGCGAGGTGCAATTGGCGGGGGCGGCGGACGGTGTCTCCGTTGCACAAACGGTCATCGATGCGGTGGGCGCGATCAACGCCGACTCGAGTCCGGACGGCTCGATCGGCGTGGTCGTCGGCGCCACGCTGCGGTGCCTCGACATCGACATCTCCGCGCTGGGTGGCCCGGTCCTCAGTCCTGGACTGGGCGCCCAGGGCGCGGACGCCGTACACCTGCGTCGGTTGTTCGGCGACTACGCGGGCGTGCTGCTGCCGAGCAGTTCGCGGGAGATCCTGCGCCACGGTCCTGAGCTCGAGGCCCTGCGATCAGCCGCCAACAAGGTCGCCGACGCTCTCGCCCATCGGGTCACGGTCGAGGAGTAGCCACCTCCGACAACGTTGCGGTGGCGGGAGCCAGCTCAGCCCACGGCCCGCTTACGTTCAAGACGGCAAGGCATCCCGAGGGGAATGACGACTGGAGCGCTTCGAGTGCCGCCGCATCGCTGGCCTCGTGATCGGCGAGTAGGTCAGCCAGTTCTGGGATCGTCGGAGCGTGCCCGATGACCAGAACGCTGCAAGCCCCAGCGCGGACCTCGGCCAGGGCACCCAGCACTTCCTCAGGGCCCCCGTCGTAGATCTGGCGGTCGAAGCGCACATCGTCTGTTGAGACGCCGGCGGCCGCGATGCCGTTCCAGGTCTGGCGGGTCCGAGTCGCCGTCGAGCACAGGACGGCGTCGAAGCTGCGCCCGGCTTCGACCAACCACCGGCCAACTGCAGCTGCCTCGGATTGTCCTTGGGCGGATAGCTCACGGTCGTGGTCGGTCACGCCGGAATCTGCTGCCTTCGCGTGGCGCAGCAGCACCAGGGTATGAGCGGTCGTCTCGGTCACGTCCCAAGCCTGCCAGTGGTTGACAGTGGTGGATCAATACGGACGTGCCAGATCCCAGCCAGAACCTCGAGGCGGGTGATCTCACTCGCGTGCACCGGACCATCGGCCCGCACGCCCTCGAGCACCTGTGCGGCACTCACCTTGCCGCGCAGATAGTCTCCAAGCACTGAAGTGTCGACCAGCACCGTCATGAGGTGTCTTCGGAGCTTGAATCACCCGCGCCAATAGGTTGGCTCGGCTCGCGCCCGGCCACTCGATGGCCTGAGCGAATCTTGTCCGCCCAGCTTTCCCCGTCGAGCTCCCGATGTGCCCAGGAGCCGAACGCCTGACGTATAACGGCGAGGTCATCATCTGCTGAACCGTTGTCGCCATACATGGCATCGACCACGTCTCGGATGAGCGCGTCGCGAAGGAAGTCGTCGAGCCGCCTTGCCAGCTCCTCGGGTGCGTCCTCGGACACATGATGCCCGCTGTCGATGGGTCCGCCGCTCAGCTCGGTGGTCCAGGACTCCCAGATCCCGAGGACGTCTCCGTAGAGGTCGGCCAGGTCGTCGCGAGAGGTCCACAGCACCAAGGTCGGGCAGCTGATCCGGCGGCCGGCCGCGCGATCGGCCTCGTCAGCCGCCCGATCGGGACCCAGCCCGGCGCGGTAGTCCTCGAGCATGGCATGCACGGTGGCGGGGTCGTGGATCGCGCGGCGGTAGTCGGCGTAGTTCTCCTCGCCCATCCGCGCCGGGTCCCCGCCGTACCAGGCGTCCGGATCAGCGAGTATCGCCCGCTCCGGCTTGTCCGGTTGGGCGAAGAAGAACCAGTGCCACCAAGCTGTGGCGAACCGGGCATCGGCCCGGTCCAGGGCTTCGGCAATGGGCACACTGTCGAGGACGGCGAGCTTGGTGACCGCGTGCGGTGCGTCAAGGGCCAGGCGCATCGCGACATAACTACCGCGGTCGTGGCCGACGACCGCGAAGCGCTCGTGACCTAGTTGCTGCATCAGTCGGAGCACGTCGCCGGCCATGGTTCGTTTCGAGTACGGCGCGTGATCGGGCGTGGTGGCCGGCTTGGAGGACTGCCCGTATCCCCGCAGATCCGGGCAGACCACGGCGTAGCCAGCGGAGACCAGCAATGGCGCGACCCAGTGCCAGGTGGTGTGGGTACGCGGATGGCCGTGCAACAGGACCACCGGCGCGCCCTCACCGCCATGACGCGCGCGCAGCTGGATGCCGTCGCCGACATCGACCCTGGTCTCGGTGAATCCGTCGAACATGGGTCCATCTTGGCCCACTGGAGCCTCTGACTTGCCGGCCATCCTCGATCGACGGGCTCGGTCGAGCGTTTACGTGGTATGCGGACGGGTAGCTGGTGGGAAAGAGAGAGGGGCCCGATGTTCTTGTTCTTCAGCAACCGGCTGGGCTGCTTCGGGTCGCTGCTCCTGTCCCTTGTGGTCACCGGCGTGCTGCTACTGATCTTCCTGCGCTGAAAAGCCCCTTCCCTACCCGACGACGGCCATCGTCGTCAGCGAGCGCGGGCGATCCTGCCCTCGTCCCAGACCGGCTCCGGAGACTCATAGACCGAGCCGTCGGCGCCGTAGACCAGGAACCGATCGAAGCTGCGGGCGAACCATCGGTCGTGGGTCACCGCGAGAACGGTGCCCTCGAAAGCGGCCAACCCCTCTTCAAGTGCCTCGGCCGACTGCACGTCCAGATTGTCGGTCGGCTCGTCGAGTAGCAGCAGCGTTGCGCCGGACAGCTCCAACAGCAGGATCTGGAACCTGGCCTGCTGTCCACCGGACAACGAGTCGAAGCGCTGCTCGGATGCCCCGGCCAGCTCGTAGCGGTCCAGGACGCGCGCCGCCCCATCACGAGCGAGTCCGCTGCGATGATCGTCCCCGCGGTGCAGGATCTCCAGCAGAGTTCGTCCGGCCAGCTCCGGATGGGCATGGGTCTGGACGAACCAGCCCGGTCGTACCCGGGCGCCGAGTCGGGCATTACCGTTGTGAAGCACCGGCTCCACCGGGACGGCACCGACGGGTTGGTGTTCGATGTCCGGGTCTGTGCCACCGGTGGCCAACAGCCGCAGGAAGTGCGACTTGCCAGAACCGTTCGAGCCGAGGACGGCCACCCGCTCGCCGAACCACACCTCCAGGTCGAAGGGGGACATGAGCCCGGTCAGTTCCAAGGCCGTACAGACCACGGCCCGTTTGCCGGTACGCCCGCCGGTCAGCCGCATCCGCACCGTCTGCTCGCGCGGAACGGTCTCCGGCGGACCCTCGTCCTCGAATTTGCGTAGCCGCGTCTGCGCCGACTGGTAGCGGGAGGCCATGTCGGAGTTGTAGGCCGCTTTCTGCTTGTACATCTGGACCAGGGCCTTGAGTTTGGCGTGGTCCTCGTCCCAGCGGCGGCGCAATTCCTCCAAGCGCTCGAAGCGCTCCGTACGAGCTTCGGAATAGCTCTCGAAGCCGCCCGGGTGCGTCCACGTCGAGTTGCCGGCCGCCCGCTGTTCCAGAGTTACCACCCGAGTAGCCGTACGCGCCATCAGTTCCCGGTCGTGACTGATGAACAGCATGGTCTTGTTCGACGCTCGGATGCGGTCTTCCAACCACCGCTTCCCCGGGACATCGAGAAAGTTGTCCGGCTCGTCGAGCAGCAGCACCTCGTCCGGCCCGCGCAGCAGCGCTTCCAGGACCACTCGCTTGCGCTCGCCGCCCGACAGCGTGGAGATCTCACGCCACTTAACCCGCTCGTAGGGCAGGCCCAGCGCGGCCGTCGTGCACTTGTCCCACTCGATCTCGAGCTCGTACCCGCCCGCGTCACCGAACTCGGCCAGGGCGTGGGCGTAGCGCAGCTGTACGGCGTCGTCCTCGCGTTCCATCAGGACCAGTTCAGCTGCCTCGACATTCGCGGCCGCCGCTCGAACCCGAGGCGGCGCCACCGACAACAACAAGTCGCGCACCGTCCATGCCGTGTCATCGTCAACGAGCATCTGGCGCATGTAGGCGAGCCCGCCGCTGCGGCTGACCGCGCCGGCGTGCGGCGCCAGGTCGCCATTGATGATCTTCAGCAGGGTGGTCTTTCCGGCACCGTTGGCCCCCACCAGTGCGACCTTGGCGCCCTCACCCACCCGGAAGGACACGTCGTCGAGCAGCACCCGGCCGTCGGGCAGCTCGAACCGGATCCCGGACAGATCGACGTGGCCCACAACCTCAGTGTGCAGACCTACCGAGACGCCAGTCGAATGAGATTCTCGTCGGACGGGGCGGCGGTGCGCAGCTTGTCCAACAACGCCGGGGCGATCTCGTCGAGGAAGCGGTCCTGGCTCTCGTCGCCGATCTGGACGACTGCGACATCGGTGAATCCGGACTCCCAGAACGGGCGGAGCGACTCGGCGAGCTCATCGAGGTCTGGCCCACACGCGATGGCCGAGCCGACGTCCTCCGGCCGGACGAACTGACTGGCCCCTTCGAATCCGGCCGGCATCGGCAGGTCGGCATTGACCTGCCAGCCGCCGCCGAACCAACGGAACAGTTCGTGCGCCCGGTCGACAGCGGCCTGCTTGTCCGGCCCCCAGCAGATCGGGATCTGGCCGATCGCGCGTGAGGTTGGCAGTCCGGCGCCCTTTCTCGCGTTCTTCCAACCGGACACCAGTTCCGCGGACGGCTCGGTGGCGATGAGATGGTCGCCCAGCGGTGCGAACCGGGATACGGCTTCCTCGCCGCCCACTGCGATTCCGATCTCCACCGGCTGCTCGGGACGGTCCCAGAGCCGCGCCTGGTCGACCCGAAAATAGTCCCCTTGCACGGTCAGTCGCTCGCCGTCGAGCAGCCGACGGATGATCGTGGCCGCTTCCTCCAACATCTCCTGGCGTACCGCGACCGCAGGCCAGCCCTGCCCGACAACGTGTTCGTTGAGGTTCTCACCGGATCCGAGACCAAGGGTGAAGCGTCCGCCGGAGAGCAGGCCCAGCGTCGCCGCCTTCTGAGCGATCACGGCCGGGTGATAGCGCATGGTCGGACACGTGACGTAGGTGAGCAAC
>JACCTM010000278.1 GCA_013812385.1 Geodermatophilaceae bacterium
TGTCCCAGCCGCCCGGTGCGAAGCCGCAGTCGAACTGCTCGGCCACGTCTCGATCGAATCCCCGTACGGCGAGGAACTCCCTGGCGGGCAATGCCTCCTCACCAGCCAGCTGCTCGGCGTAGAAGGCAGCGGCCAGCTTGTTTGCCTCCAGCAGCCGTCCCCGTTGTCCGGGCGGCGCAGCGGACCGACCCGTCCCGGATCCGGTGTCCTCGTAACGAAGCTGAATGCCCGCGCGTGTGGCTAGCCGTTCCACGGATTCGGCGAATGAGAGGTGCTCGACCTGCTCCACGAACCTGATGACGTCCCCGCCGGCTCCACAGCCGAAACAGTTGCCGGTGAGGATGTTGTCCTCTAGTGCGAAGGCATGCCCCTCCTCGACCACAGCACAGAAGACCTCCTCCACTCGATCGGTTGGCTCGACGCCTTCGATCACCCAGCCGCGACGGGCAAACGCCTTGCTGGTGCCTGCGAAGCGGAGCCGATGCGCAGACAGGACGAAGAATTCCTCGGTGAGATCCTGATTGACGAGGTGAATGCGATACAACGGCGAGGGAGCCCGGCCCGGGAAGCCTGAACGCATCTGCTCGGTGACCCCGTACGTGCCGATCCCCAATCGAGTGCAGACCTCTCGGACGAAGTGAAGATCCTCACGCTTTGCCGAGTTCAAGATGAGTGTTCCGTCTTTGGCGACGCAGCCGTCGGCCGCGAAGTACCCTGCCAGCCACCCGTAGAGATACGACCCTGATTCGTCCAGGCTGGGCCGATCCTTGAAGAAGCCGGGAAGGTGCAGCGCCCTGAGCTGTACCCCGTACGAGCCGACATAGCTGTTCGGGAAGTACTTCAGTAGTTCGATGTCCTTGACGGGATCGAAATTGGCCACGCTGCCTCGGTTCAGGCGTGCGCCGTCACCAAACGTGAAGCCGTGCGCGACACCGAACGGAGACGGAGGCGTCCGACTGATCTGGCGCCGTGGAAAGACAGCCCGCAGCCGGTGGCCGGACCGCAATCCGTCCGTCTGCACTTCCCGATCACCTCTGCGGTCAGGACCACTCGTGACGAACCAACGGTGCTCCGGAGTGGCATGAATGACCTTGCGCTGACCGTTACGCCCCAGTGAGATCTTCATCAGCGGCTGCACTCCGAAGGAGTAGAAAGGCGCCGACATCCAGTTCGCGTTCCGGCCGAGTATTCGGTGCCTGCCACCAGCCAGTTCGCGGATCTGCCGGATGCCCTCCCAGGTGATGACCCTCGTTTCGCCGGCGAGGCAATAGAACAGACCACGAGCGGGGGTGACCTGGAAGGACGGCGTTTTCTCGTCGTGGAACGGGCACAGGCCCTTGAGGCTTCCCCCACCGGCCCGGCGGAGTTGCAGGTGTTCACCGACGATCTCGTCGATGGCCGACCGTTCACGGATCAGGGCGATATCCTCGTTACGAATTCTCACGTACGACCCTGGGTTGCCGTCGAGCGAAATATCCTTCGGTCCCACCACAGCACAGCGTCGCGGCTTCCTTCCAGGCCGAACCGCGCAGGATCGCCACCACCATCCCGTTGCGGAGGATGGGTGGTTGCTGGTCCTGGGTTTTGCCGATCTCGAGCATGTCGCCTCCCCGACTAGCCGATTCCGGGCGCGCCGACGACGCTCGAACCGGTCAGCCGATAGAACAGGTACGCCGCAGTCTCCCGAGCGATGTAGCGAAACTGAGTGGATCGAGTCTGCACCGCTGGACCTTGGCGCGTCGGTGAGCTGGACGCACTGATGCCGGCATCCCCGGCCATCCGGGTGGCCCGCATGGCATGCCACGGGTCGGTGACCAGCACAGCAGTAGTCAGGCCCTGCTCGGCGAACACGCCTGCGACGGCCTGAAGGCTCTTCAATGTGTCGGTTCCGTCCGGAATGGCCATCATGGCCTCCGCCGGAACACCCTCGGCTTCCAACCACAACAGGCCGGCCTCGGCCTCGGTATAACGATCCCCTGACTGCCGCCCCCCCACCGTGATGATTATGGGTGCGATTCCGGCGTTGTAGAGGTCGAGGGCATGATCGAGGCGAGCCTCGAAGATGGGGGAGGGCGTTCCGTCGTACTGGGCCGATCCCAGGACGACGATCGCGTCCGAGAGCGGGCGCTCGTCCTGGCGGGCGGTCCACCAGATGTTGACCGCCGTCACACCCACGATGAGCACGATGGCGACCAGAAGGGCCGCCGCGACCCGTCCGAGGATGCCGATCACATCGTCATCAGTACCACGCGAAGGGCGACGCTCGCCGGTCTCGTCCACAGTCCTGAGGTCAGCGACTGTCGCTCGCTTCGGACGTGAGTGCCGCGCGCCCTGCCTCCAGGCGGGCGACCGGGATCCGGAATGGAGAGCAGGAGACGTAGTCCAGTCCGACCTCGTGGAAGAAGTGCACCGAATCGGGATCGCCGCCGTGCTCACCGCACACCCCGAGGTGCAGCTCAGGCTTGGCCGCTCGGCCCTCCCTGACGGCGATCCGGATCAGCCTGCCGATCCCTTCGGTGTCCAGGGACTCGAACGGCGACACTCCGAAGATGCCCTTCTCCAGATAGGTGGAGAAGAAGGAGGCCTCCACATCGTCACGGGAGAAGCCCCAACCCATCTGGGTCAGGTCATTGGTCCCGAAGGAGAAGAACTCGGCCGCACCGGCGATGTCGCCCGCAGTCAGTGCGGCCCGGGGCACCTCGATCATCGTCCCGATCAGCGCAGGTACGTCCACTCCGGCGGACTTCGCCACGGAGGCCAAGACGCCCTCGGCTTCCTCCCGAATGGCCTCCAGCTCCTGGACCGCTCCGACCAGCGGGATCATGATCTCCGGCTGTGGATCGCCACCTGCTGACTTGCACTCGGCCGCCGCTTCGGCGATGGCACGTACCTGCATCGCGAACAACCCGGGGATGGCCAGGCCCAGCCGAACCCCGCGCAGCCCGAGCATCGGGTTGGACTCGTGCAACCGGCGCACCTCGGTGAGCAGCCGGGCAGCCTTCTCGTCGGGCTTGCCGCGCTCCTCGGCCAACGCGACGGTGACCGACAGGTCGGTGATGTCGGGCAGGAACTCGTGCAGCGGCGGGTCAATCAGCCGTACGGTCACCGGCAGCCCGTCCATCGCTTGGAAGATCCCCACGAAGTCCGCGCGCTGCAACGGTTCCAGGGCGTCCAGCGCAGCCTGGCGCTCGTCGTCGGTGTCGGCCAGGATCAGCTCCTCGACCAGCTGGCGGCGGTCGCCGAGGAACATGTGTTCAGTCCGGCACAGCCCGATGCCCTGTGCCCCGAACCGCCTTGCGCGTTGGGAGTCCTCCGGGGTGTCGGAGTTGGCCCGCACCTTGAGTCTGCGGACCTTGTCGGTGTGAGCCATGAATCGGTGCACGGCTTTCACGAGCTCACCCGCGTCCTGCGCCTCGGGGTCCAAAGTGCCTTCGAAGTACTGCACCACCGCGGAAGGGGAGACCGGGACTTCGCCGAGGTAGACAGCACCGGACGTACCGTCGATGGAGACGACGTCGCCCTCGCTGACCACGATGTCCCCGGGTGCGGTGAATGTTTTCGCCTTGAGATCGACTTGTAGCGCATCGGCACCGCAGACACAGGTCTTGCCCATCCCCCGGGCGACCACCGCCGCGTGCGATGTCTTTCCACCGCGTGAGGTCAGAATGCCTTGCGCGGCAATCATTCCGGCTAGGTCGTCGGGATTGGTCTCCCGCCGTACGAGGATGACCTTCTCTCCCTGCTCGGCCATCTCGACGGCTCGCGCGGAGGAGAAGACGACCTTCCCGACAGCCGCGCCCGGCGAGGCGTTCATTCCCTTGGCGATCTGCTGCTTGTCCGCGTCGTCGTCGAACTTCGGGAACATCAACTGCATCAGCTGTGCACCGGTTACCCGCTGCAGTGCCTCGTCCAGGTCGATCATGCCCTCGTCGATGAGCTGATTGGCGACCACGAACGCGGCCCCGGCCGTACGCTTCCCGATCCGAGTCTGCAGCATCCACAGCTTGTTGCGTTCCACCGTGAACTCGATGTCGCACAGGTCGCGGTAGTGACTCTCGAGCTTGGCCATGATGGCCATCAGCTCGTCGTAGGCTGGCTTGTCGATGCCTTCCAGGTCGGTCAGCGGCAACGTGTTCCGTACGCCGGCGACGACGTCCTCGCCTTGCGCGTTCTGCAGATAGTCGCCATAGACGCCCTGCTCACCGCTACCCGGGTCGCGGGTGAAGGCGACGCCGGTGCCCGAATCCGCGCCGAGATTGCCGAAGACCATCGTGCAGATGTTGACAGCGGTTCCGAGGTCAGCCGGGATCCGCTCCTGGCGGCGATAGAGGATCGCGCGATCGGCGTTCCACGAGTTGAAGACGGCTTCCACGGCGAGGTCCATCTGCTCACGGGGGTCGGTCGGGAACTCGCGCCCGGCCTGTTCGCGTACGACGCCTTTGAAGTGGTCGACGAGCTGCTGCAGATCGTCGGCATCGAGATCGAGGTCGTTCTCGGTGCCCTTTGCCTTCTTCGCCTCGTCGATGGCGTCCTCGAAATAGTCGCCGTCGATGTCGAGCACGGTCTTTCCGAACATCTGGATCAGCCGCCGGTAGGAGTCCCAGGCGAACCGGTCCGAGCCGGACTGCTTGGCCAGGCCCTGGACCGACTCGTCGTTCAGCCCGACGTTCAGGACGGTCTCCATCATGCCGGGCATCGAGAACTTGGCGCCGGAGCGGACCGAGACCAGCAGCGGGTCGGTGGGGTCCCCGAGCTGCTTGCCCATGGTGTCCTCGAGGGCGGCAAGATGCTCGCTGACCTCGTCGGAGAGTTTCTTGGGCGCGGTGCCGCTGTTCAGGAAGACCTTGCAGGCCTCGGTCGTGATGATGAATCCGGGTGGCACCGGCAGGCCCAGGTTGGTCATCTCCGCGAGGTTGGCTCCCTTGCCGCCGAGCAAGTCCTTCAGGTCCTTGTTGCCCTCGGCGAAGTCGTAGACGTATTTCTCACTCACCCGGACTGCCTCCTGTGCGATACATCGCTGAAACCCACGTTTCCGACAGTCTCCCCAGCCGCAGGCATCCGCCGCCAGTGGGGTGCCGTCGGAACGAGCGCTACCCGCCCGAGACGTCCAGCTCGGCACCCTCGGGTACGGCGAGGCTGTCGCGATCCTCGAGCCAGCCGTAGGGCAGGGCCACCTTGCGCGCGCTCGTCGACCGGCCGCGAGGGGTACCGAGGATGTCACTCGGGAAGGGCTGATCGGGGATCCCGGCGAGCAGTTCGTCGAGCTCGTCGAGTGAACTGACCAGCGACAGCGTCCGGCGAGTCTGACCGCCGACTGCGAACCCCTTGAGATACCAGGCGATGTGTTTGCGGAAGTCCCGGATGCCCCGGTCGCGGGCGTGCGGGTCGGACGGATCAGGCTGAACGTCTCCGTATTCGTCGAGGAGCAGACTCGCGTGCCTACGCATCGTGGCCGCAACCGCGGACAGAGGTGGAAGCTTGCGGCCGCGATCGCCGTCGAAGGCGCAGGCGAGGTCGGAGAACAGCCACGGCCGACCCAGGCAGCCGCGTCCGATGACAACGCCTGCGCAGCCGGTCTGCTCGACCATCCGCAGCGCGTCGTCGGCCTCCCAGATGTCCCCGTTGCCGAGAACCGGGATGTCTAGGAGTTGCACAAGGTCGGCGATCGCGACCCAATCAGCTTGTCCGCCATACAGCTGCGCGGCCGTACGACCGTGTAGGGCGACGCTGGCCAGGCCCTCCTCCTGGGCGATCTGGCCAGCATCGCGATAGGTGATGTGCTCGTCGTCGATGCCAATCCGCATCTTCATGGTGATCGGGACCCTGCCCTTGGCCGCTGTCACAGCCGCACGCAGGATGCTGCGCAACAGTTCCCGGCGCCACGGGATCGCCGCCCCGCCACCCCTGCGCGTGACCTTGGGGACCGGACAGCCGAAGTTCAGGTCGATGTGGTCGGCGCGATCCTCCTCGACGATCAACTGGACGGCTCGACCGACGGTCACCGGATCCACGCCGTACAACTGGATGCTGCGCGGGTGCTCCGCCTCGGTGAAGCGGATCATCCGCATGGTCTTGGGATTGCGGGCGACCAGGGCCGTCGCGGTGATCATCTCGCAGACGTAGAGCCCGGCCCCGTGCTCCCGGCAGAGGCTGCGGAATGCCGGGTTGGTGATGCCGGCCATCGGGGCGAGTTCGACCGGCGGCCACACCGCGTGTGGACCGATCTTGAGTGCGTCGAGGCCCGGAAGATTTCCCATCGGAGCCGATTATCCGCCTGCCCGCTCGGGCTCCACGCATCCTGTACGAACTATCCGCGCATGCCCAACGGACTCAGGGGCACCCTGGTAGGAACCTAACGTTGCATTCTTCCCCCGATGGATCAGCGACGAACAGAAGGAGCGCTCATGACCAGTCCCGACCAACCGGCTCCCGGCGAGGACATCGCAAAGGGCAACGACGGGCACGAGGCCCCGGGAGCCGCCGGTGGCGAGCCCGGTGACCCCGATCCGCGCGATCCGACCGAGGACGCGTCCGACCCGCCCGAACCACCCGACTGACCACGCCTCGTTGCGGCTTGGTTCAAGGACCCCTTGTGCCAAACCTATTGACTCAGGGGGTCCTTGAGTCCGTGTATGCACAGGTTCAGCAGTCATACACAGTTGGCAATTCAGGCCGCCGACGGACTGCCAGCCGGCGCAGGCTCACACCATGCCTCGACGCCGACCGTACGACCGCTTCGCCGTCGATGCGCTGATCGCCCAGCGCGACGGCGTCGTTCGCGCGTCCGAGCTCCGACGTCTGGGAATGGGTGCGTCCACGATCACGCATCGGTGCCGGGCCGGCGGTCCATGGCAGCGGCTGCTGCCCGGCATCATCCTGGTGTCCAACGGCTCGGCCACGCTGAGCCAACAGATCCGGGCTGCCCTGCTGTACGGCGGCGGCGGTGCGTTGCTCACTGGCGGAGCCGCGCTCCGACGCGGAGGCGTTCGGCAGATCCTTGACGGTCAACGACTCCACATCCTGATTCCGCATCGGCGACATCGGGTCAGTACCGGGTTCGTCGTCGTCGAGCGCACGACCCGATTACCGAATCACCGCAACGTGGAAGGCGTCCCATGCGCCCCCGTCGCTCGCGCAGCCATCGACGCCACCCGTCGAAGCCGTAGCGTTTCCGACGTTCGTGCCGCAATCTCGGAAGTCGTACAGCGCAATCTCTGCTCCGTCGCCGAACTGGGCCGGGAGATCCGCGACGCACAGATCCGCGGCACTGCGCTCCCCCGGCGAGTCTTGCGCGAGGTCAGCGAGGGCGCACGCTCGGTCGCGGAAGCTGAGGTGCGAGAGTTTGTCCTACGAGCTGGGCTCCCAGCCGCGAAGTGGAATCACGACGTGTTCACCGCCGATGGTCAATGGCTGGCATGCACGGACGCCATCTGGGAGGAGCATGGCGTCGTTCTCGAGGTGGATTCGCTCGAGTGGCATTTATCGCCTGCCTCCTACCGGAAAACCCAGGCTCGGCACCGGCGACTTACCGCCGCGGGGCTCTTGGTGGTCCATGTCACCCCCGGTACCGTGCGCTCGAACCCCTCGGCGTTCATAGCCGAGCTGCGCGTCACCCTTGCGACCGCCGCACGCCGAATGGCACCGGCAATCATCGTCTGCAGCAGCCGAGCCTCCTGAACCGGCGAACTCTGTTTGGCTCAAGGACCCCTTGTGCCAAACCTATTGGCACAAGGGGTCCTTGAGTCGATCGGGAGGGCCAGTCAGGAGCCGAGGAGTTTGGGGGCCAGGTAGGCCACGACCTGGTCGAGCCCGATCCGTTCCTGGGCCATCGTGTCCCGCTCCCGCACAGTCACCGCCTGGTCCTGCAGCGTGTCGAAGTCGACGGTCAGGCAGTACGGCGTACCTATCTCGTCCTGGCGCCGGTAGCGGCGCCCGATCGCTCCGGCGTCGTCGAAGTCGACGTTCCAGTGCCCTCGCAATGCAGCCGCCAGATCGCGTGCCTTGGGCGAGAGATCGGCGTTGCGCGACAGCGGCAGAACCGCCGCCTTGACCGGGGCCAGCCGAGGATCCAGGCGCAGCACGGTGCGCTTGTCCACCCCACCCTTGGCATTCGGCGCCTCGTCCTCGGTGTACGCCTCGACCAGAAAGGCCATCAGTGACCGGGTCAGGCCGGCGGCAGGTTCGATGACGTACGGCGTCCACCGCGTGCCGGCGGCTTGGTCGAAGTAGGTGAGGTCGACTCCGGAGTGCTCGGAGTGGGTCTTGAGGTCAAAGTCCGTACGGTTGGCGACCCCCTCAAGCTCGCCCCATTCCGAGCCGGTGAACCCGAAGCGGTACTCGATGTCCACGGTCCGGGTGGAGTAGTGCGAGAGCTTCTCTTTCGGGTGCTCGTAGTGACGCAGGTTGTCCCGAGCGATGCCCAGATCGACGTACCACGAGGTCCGCTCATCGATCCAGTACTGGTGCCACTCCTCATCGGTCCCCGGCTCGACGAAGAACTCCATCTCCATCTGTTCGAACTCACGGGTACGGAAGATGAAGTTGCCCGGCGTGATCTCGTTGCGGAAGGACTTCCCGATCTGGCCGATTCCGAACGGTGGTTTCTTGCGTGCTGCGGACATGACGTTGGCGAAGTTCACGAAGATGCCCTGCGCGGTCTCCGGCCGCAGGTAGTGCAGGCCGGACTCGTCCTCGATGACGCCGAGGTAGGTCTTGAGCATCATGTTGAACTCGCGCGGCGGTGTCCAGGCCCCGCGGGTGCCACAGTTCGGGCAGGCGATCTCGTCCAGTCCACGCTCCGGCGCGCGGCCCTTCTTCTCCTCGAACTCCTCGAGCATGTGGTCGGCGCGATAGCGCTTGTGACAGCTCTGGCATTCAGTCAGCGGGTCGGTGAAGGCGTTCACGTGGCCGGAGGCGACCCAGGTCTGGCGGGGCAGGATGACCGAGGAGTCAAGCCCGACGATGTCATCGCGCCCGGTGACCATCGACTTCCACCACTGCCGCTTGATGTTCTCCTTGAGCTCGACACCCAGAGGTCCGTAGTCCCACGCGGAGCGCGTACCGCCGTAGATCTCTCCCGATGGAAAGACGAAACCCCGGCGCTTGGCGAGGTTGACGATCAACTCGAGGGGGGACGGTGTGGACTTGGCCATTGCAAGGTTCTCCATCCGGCTGGCGGTCGGCGGGTGAATTCCGAGGGTAGCCGTACGCACGAACGGCGGCCCACCGGATTATCGGGAGGCCGCCGACGACTGTGCTCTGTCTCAGAGGCTGTCGTAACCGCAGATGGTGAGGTCGGCTCCGATCTCCTCTTCGAGCACCTGCACCTCGAAGCCGACGGTCCCCACCTCGGTCTCCAGATCAAAGGTCACGACGTCGCGGTCGCTGTCGCCGGAGGAGGTGACACTGACGAGCTGACCGTCGGTGATCGTGGTCGCACCGATCTCGGTGAAGAAGTCGTCAGCCAGCGATTGACCATCGGCGAAACCGTCACCGTCACTGGGGTCCCGGCCGTCCTCACAGAGCGCGCCCAGCGCAGCGTCGTAGTCGCCGCCGATCATCGACTGCACGAAGTCCGCGGCAACTACGTCGGATTCGGCAAAATTCGGGTCATCTCCGCTCGGCGAGTCGGTGTCGGTGTCCTCGGTGGGTGTCTCGGTGTCCTCGGTGGTTGTGTCGGTGTCCGCTGAGGTTTGGGCCGGCTGCGACGAGGTGGTCGCGATCGGAGTCGGGTCGTCGTCGTCGAGTGCGAAGAACAGGCCGACACCCCCGACGATGAGCAGGACGACCAGCCCGATGATGATGAACGGCAGCGGGTTCTTCTTCCCCGGTGGCGGTGCCCCGTACGGCGCACCCGGACCGCCGCCGTACGACGGTGGTCCACCGGGAGGAGGGCCGTACCCACCGCCGCCCCCATAGGCTGGCTGGCCGTACGCCTGAGTCGGCTGGCCGAAGCTCGGTTGAGCCACGGTCGGAGGCTGCCCATAGCTGGGGGCAGGGCCGGTGGGAGGCGGGCCGAATCCTGGTTGGCCAGCGGGATCGGATTGGCCCCAACCCGACTGCGACCCACCGGGGTTGGGCTGGCCACCATAGGGCGGCTGGTTTCCGTACGGGGGCTGACTCATGTGGGTCCTTTCGTCGTTCGTAAGCCGCGAGCCGTCGTAGGTGAGCCGCGAGCGTTTCCTCCGGCGCGCGTCCTCAGCCGACTGCGAGGAGGACATCGTAGGCACCCGGCTCATCCACGATGCGGACGAACACCGGATGACCACCGGTCTTCACAGCATGAGACGACAGCGCCCGACGGTAGGTTCCGACGCTTTCCCACTCGGTTAACAGGATCCACACATCCGGCTCGTCGAGGCAGCGCCCTGCGCGGGCTCGCAGGAAGCCGGGAAGCGTCGCGAAGACATCCAGGAGCACGGCCAGTTCGCCGGTGATCTGCTCTTCGGCATCGCCATAGGCATGCAACCTGTTCACCGCGAGCACCCGTAGCCTCCTGTTCTGTGATCCCGTGGGTGAGATCCTCGTCGCATGTCGACCACATCCGGACGGGACCGCCTGGAGCGGCGAAGCCTGCCCATACTGATGACCCTGCGCAGAGTTCCCCAGTGGGTGCTGTTCCTGGCGGTCCTGGGGTGTGTGGTCGGCGGCCTGCTCCTGACCGGCCCGCTGGCCGGGGCGCTACTCGGCGTCGTGGCCGTCTTCCTCGGCTGGTTGCTCCTGCTGGCCTGGCCGCGCTTGACGCACGGCCAACGACTCCTGCGCGGCCTCAGCATTGCCGTGATCGCCGGCTCGGCGATCTGGCGGGTGCTTGGCTGACCCAACCAGGGTCAGGCAGATCCGAACCGTCGCTGCCGGCCGGCGTAGGACTCGCACGCGGCCCAGAGATGTCGCCGGTCGAAGTCCGGCCATAATGTGTCGGCGAAGACCAATTCGGCGTAGGCCGACTGCCACAGCAGGAAGTTCGAGGTCCGCTGCTCCCCCGAAGACCGGATGAACAGATCTACGTCGGGCAGGTCGGGCTCGTCGAGATGACGGGCGATCGTCTTCTCGTCGATCCGATCGGGCTCGAGCCGACCGGCAGCCACCTCGCGGGCGATAGAAGCTGCTGCATCGGCGATCTCGGCCCGGCCGCCGTAGTTGACGCACATGGTCAGGGTCAAGACCGCATTGCCCGCGGTGAGCGCTTCTGCGGTTTCGAGTTCCCGAATCACGCTGCGCCACAGCCGGCGTGGCCGGCCGGCCCAGCGCACCCGCACACCGAGCGCGTGCATCTCGTCACGACGGCGGCGGATGACATCGCGGTTGAACCCCATCAGGAAGCGCACCTCTTCGGGACTGCGCCGCCAGTTCTCCGTGGAGAACGCGTAAGCAGAAAGCCAGCCGATCCCGAGCTCGATCGCTCCTTCCACGCAGTCGAACAGCGCAGCCTCACCGGCCTCGTGCCCGGCCGTCCGCGGCAGTCCGCGCTGTCCGGCCCATCGGCCGTTCCCGTCCATCACGATCGCGACGTGCCTGGGAACTGTCCCTTCGGCCAGCTGAGGTGCCCGAGCGCCGGTGGGATGCGGGGATGGCGGACGTACCGGCTGGCCTACGGACGGAGCCACGGTACGGACGCGACTCATCCGCGCTCCACCATCGCCAGCGAGCGCAGCCCGCGTTCGAGGTGCCACTGCAGCAGCGCGGCCACCAGTCCACTGGCCTCTCTCGCGGTGGGCGAGTTCGCCGCCTCCGCAACTGCCCAGTCCCCGGTGAACAATGCCGACATCAACTCGATCGACGCCGCACTGGGATTTGCTGATCCCGCGGGCCGGCAGCGTAGGCATACGACGCCACCGGCAGGGACCGACAGCGATCGGTGCGGACCGGGCGCGGCGCAGATCGCGCACTCCACCAGGGCCGGCTCCCACCCGGCCACGGACATGGCCCGCAACAGGAACGCATCGAGAACCAGACTGGGCGCTCGTCCGTCGCTGGTCATCGCCCGCAACGCTCCGATGACGAGCAGGAACAAGCGAAGCGAGGGTTCACGTTCCTCGGATGTCAGCCGCTCGGCGGTCTCCAGGACCGCCGTACCGGCGGTGTAACGGCGGTAGTCGGACACGATTCCCGCGCCGTACGGGCGAACGCTCTCGACCTGGCTCACGATGTCGAGGTTGCGACCGAGGTAGAGCTGGACGTCCACGTGGCTGAATGGTTCGAGCCGCGCTCCGAACTTCGACGACGTACGGCGGATTCCCTTGGCGACGGCACGAACCCGGCCATAGCGGCGGGTCAGCAGCGTGACGATCCGGTCGGCCTCACCGAGCTTGTGCAGGCGCAACACGATCGCCTCGTCGCGGTAGAGGCTCACGGTCGCCAGTCTCCCACCGCGCGCCCGGATCACCCGCGGCA
>JACCTM010000297.1 GCA_013812385.1 Geodermatophilaceae bacterium
TCACCTGCCGCTCGCTCTTCGGCCACCTGAGCGGCGGAACGTGGGTCTGGCTGGCTCACTCGTGGGCCTCTCTTTGGGCGGTCACTGAGACAGTAGGGGAGCCCCGAGGTCGCAGACGGCACTGTCCACGTCCCGCGAGCCGTCCACAGGCGCGGGCCCACCATCCCCAGAAAACTGACTTCGACTGTGCGTAACTACAGCAGCGTCAGGGGTTGCCGAGCCCGACTGTGCGGGCGCGGACGATCGCTTCGGAGCGGCCGGCGACCTGCAGCTTCGCGAAGATGGCGGAGGTGTGGTTGCTCACCGTCTTTGCCGCGAGCCCCAGCCGTACGCCGATCGTCGCGTTCGGCAGCCCCGCCGCGATCAGGTTGAGCACCTCGCGTTCCCGCGGCGTCAGCTCGGGGAACGGGTCGGCCATGCGCGGGGGACCGGACAGGTAGGCCAACACCCGGCTGGCCACGCTGGGGCTGAAGATCGCCTCCCCGGCTGCGACCGCACGGATGGCACGGACGATCTCGTCCTGGGTGGCGCCCTTCAAGACATAGCCTCGCGCCCCGGCCCGCATCGCAGCGAAGACCGAGTCGTCGTCATCGAACATGGTCAGCATCAGGACGCCCACACCCGGTGCGACCTTGGCTATTTCGGCCGCAGCCGCGACGCCGTCCAGGTCGGGCATCTGGATGTCGAGCACCAACACATCGGGCGCGGCCGTCACAGCCGCCCGTACGGCATCGCGCCCGTTGGCGACCGCCTCCACGACGGTGAGCCCCGGGACCGAGCCGAGCAGCGCGGACAAGCCGTCGCGTACGACCGGGTGGTCGTCGGCCAGCACCACCGTCAGCACCGATTCGATGGCAGTCACCGTGCACCGCCAAGGGGCAGCGCTGCGTGTACGGTCCCGCCGCCGTCCGGGCTCGGGCCGGCGGAGCACGATCCGCCGAGTTCTGCCGCTCGCTCGGCCATGGACGTCAGCCCGACGCCGGGCTGCCAGCCGGCGCCGTTGCCGGGTCCGTCGTCGGTGACCTCCACCTCCAGGTCGGCGGCGTAGCGCAACACCAGGCGCACCCGGGTCGCGTGCGCGTGGCGGGCAACGTTGGTCAGCGCTTCGGTGGCGATCCGGTAGGCAGCGACTTCGACGGCCGCGGGCAGCGCCGGCAACGGCTGCACCGCATCGATCTCGATCTGCAAGGGCGAGAGCCGGTCGGCCGCACGGCGCAGTGTGGCGACCAAGCCGAGCTCGTCCAGCGCGGGTGGCCGCAGCCCGTAGACGAGCCGCCGGATCTCCTCGATGGCAGCCGTGGTCTGGCCGCGGAGCGCCTCGAGCGACTCCTTGGCCCGCTCCGGATCGTCGACCAGCAGATTCCGCGCGGCGTCGGCCTGGAACGCGACCCCGGTCAGCGTCGGGCCCAGTCCATCGTGCAGGTCGCGGCGCAACCGGCGCCGCTCCTCCTCACGGGCGGACACCAGATGTTCTCGGGATCGTTGCACCGCGCTGGACAAGGTCGTCGCCCGTAGCGCGACCGCCAGCGGTACGGCCAGCAGTTCGACCACCGCACGGTCGGCGGGGTCGAGGCGTCGCTCACCGGGGCGGGCACCGAAGACCAGTTCACCCATCCGCTGCCCGTGGTAGTCCAGTGGCACCGTGTGCAGAGTCTCTGGCGCGGTGCCGTACGCAGCCACCTCCCCATCGGCGTCGCGGAGGGCAGCGAAGGGTAGCTGCAGTGCCGCACACACGACGACCGGTACGCCTTCGAGGCCGGAGCCGGCGGTGGACAGCTGCGCGCCGACTCTCGATGCGGCTCGTATCGGATCGCGGCGGTCACCGTAGAACGCTCGGTCGACCAGCCGTTGCAGGCGTACCCGCAACGGGTTGAAGGCGACCGCGATGAGGACGGTGGCCAGGACCGACGTACCGAGGCCGACTTCGTTGCGCAGCACGACATCAGCGACCGCCACCAGGCCGATGTAAGCCGCGATGACCACAGCGGTGAGCAGCCCGTAGAGCAGCGCCCTGGAGACGACCAACCGGATGTCGAGCAGCTGATGACGCAGAATCGCCACGGCGATCGCGGCCGGGACGAGTGGGATGGCCAGCAGGATGAGCACGGGGCCGGCGGCGAACAGGCCCCACGGGATCAGGACGAGGAAGACCAAACCGACGGCCAGTGCCAACCACAGGAGTTGGCGCCGCTGCCGCTCGTCGCCCTTGCGGTATCGGATGCCGAGCCCGATCAGAGCGGCGACCACCATCACCAGATTCAGGACTTCGGTAATTGTCCACAGTGGAGCGAGGTCTCGGTAGTTCCGGAGCACAAGCCAGGACGTGATTCCCGCCGGGAACGTATTTGGCTCGCCGCCGGCCGAAAGGGAGAACAGCGCGCTGTTGAGCACAGTTACCCAAACCAGCCAGCGCCAACGGCTACTCAGCAGTCTTCCGTCCGGAAACAAGAGCAGCACAAGGGGTAGGCACAGGCCGATCGACCATGGCCAGGCGTAGGCGTAGAACGTCAGGA
>JACCTM010000356.1 GCA_013812385.1 Geodermatophilaceae bacterium
GGGCCCACAAGAGCAGGAGGGACGCCGACCCCGATCCACCCTCGGGTTCGGCATCGCGATGGAACGTAAACGACTGATCAGGTCGCCCTGGCTGTGGGTGGGGCTCGCCGTCCTGCTGTTCTTCGTCATCCAGCCGCTGTTCAGCGGCGGCGGCGACTTCACCGAGGTCAAGACGTCGGTGGCGCTCGAGCAGCTGGAGTCCGGCAACGTCTCCGAGGCGACGATCAATGACAAGGAACAGACCCTCGACTTGACCCTGGACAGTCCCGTCGACGGCGCCAGCGAGATCACCGCGTCCTACCCCCTGGAAGCCTCCGACGAGGTCTTCGACCTGGTCCGCAACGCCGAGGGGTCGGGTTCGCAGTTCGACACCTCGGTCAGCTCGGACAACATCTTCGTCTCGATCCTGCTCAGCCTGCTGCCCTTCGTCCTGTTGATCTTCCTGTTGTTCTGGTTCATGAACTCGCAGAGCGGCGGCGGTCGCGGGGTGATGAACTTCGGTAAGTCAAAGGCCAAGATGGTCAGCAAGGAGACGCCAAAGACGACGTTCGCGGACGTGGCCGGCGCGGACGAGGCGATCGAGGAACTCGAGGAGATCAAGGACTTCCTCGAAGCTCCGGCGAAGTTCCAGGCCGTCGGCGCCAAGATCCCCAAGGGCGTCCTACTGTTCGGCCCGCCCGGGACCGGCAAGACCTTGCTCGCCCGCGCGGTGGCCGGTGAAGCCGGTGTCCCGTTCTACTCGATCTCCGGCTCGGACTTCGTCGAGATGTTCGTGGGCGTCGGCGCTTCGCGAGTGCGGGATCTCTTCGAGCAGGCCAAGGCCAACGCCCCGGCAATCATCTTCATCGACGAGATCGACGCGGTCGGACGGCACCGTGGGGCTGGCATGGGCGGCGGGCACGACGAGCGCGAGCAGACCCTCAACCAGATGCTGGTCGAGATGGACGGCTTCGATGTCCGTGGCGGGGTCATCATGATCGCGGCCACCAACCGGCCGGACATCCTCGACCCAGCCCTGTTGCGCCCCGGACGTTTCGACCGGCAGATCGCGGTGGACCGGCCCGACCTCGAGGGCCGCAAGGCAATTCTGCGCGTCCACGCCAAGGGCAAGCCGTTCGAGCCCGGGCTCGACCTCGACACCGTGGCCCGCCGTACCCCCGGCTTCACCGGCGCGGACCTGGCCAACGTGATCAACGAGGCCGCGCTGCTGACCGCCCGGCACAACCAGACGGTGATCAGCGACTACTTCCTCGAAGAGGCGATCGACCGGGTCATCGCCGGTCCGGAGCGCAAGACCAGAGCGATGAGCGAGAAGGAAAAGAAGGTCACCGCCTATCACGAGGCGGGGCATGCCCTGGTCGCACACGCGCTGCCCAACCTCGACCCGGTGCACAAGGTGACGATCCTGCCGCGCGGTCGCTCGCTGGGGCACACGCTCGTGCTGCCGACCGAGGACAAGTACACCCAGACCCGCTCGGAGATGATCGACACGCTGGCCTACGCCCTGGGTGGGCGGGCCGCGGAGGAACTGGTCTTCCATGAGCCGACCACGGGCGCCGGCGACGACATCGACAAGGCCACCAAACTGGCCCGGGCCATGGTGGTCGAGTATGGGATGAGCGCCAAGCTCGGTGCGGTGAAGTACGGCACCGGCGACGCGGAGCCGTTCATGGGCCGCGACATGGGCCACGCCCGGGAGTACTCCGACGCGGTCGCTGCCGACATCGACGCCGAGATCCGGGCGCTGATCGAAGCTGCGCACGACGAGGCTTGGGACATCCTGGTCGAATACCGCCCGGTGTTGGACAACATGGTGCTCGAACTCATGGACAAGGAGACGCTGACCCGCGAGGACATGGGCCGGATCGCCGAAGGGGTCTCCAAGCGGCCCTCGATGGCGCCGTATGAAGGGTTCGGCAAGCGGGCCCCCTCGGACCTGCCTCCGGTGCTGACCCCCGCCGAGCGGGCGAGCCTCAATGGCTCGGCGCACGTGGGCAACGGTGCGCCGACTTTCGACGGCCTCGGCACCGAGCAGCGCGACGAAGCGACATCCGCGGCCGGATCACGGGAGTGAGTCCGGAGTGACCCCATCCCGGCCGGGCGGGCACTTCGATCAGGCCCGCGCCGAGGCAGCCATCGCCGAACTCCTCATCGCGGTCGGGGAGGACCCCACCCGGCCAGGATTGCTGGAGACCCCTGCGCGAGTGGCTCGGGCCTACCGGGAGATGTTCGCCGGGCTGCATCAGGACCCGACGGACATCGTCAGCACGACCTTCGACGAGAACCACGACGAGATGGTGATCGTCAAGGACATCGAGCTGTACAGCATCTGCGAGCACCACCTCGCGCCCTTCCACGGGGTGGCCCACGTCGGCTATGTGCCCAACACCTCCGGCGAGATCACCGGATTGTCCAAGCTGGCTCGGCTGGTCGATCTCTACGCCCGCCGACCGCAGGTGCAGGAGCGGCTGACCTCGCAGGTCGCCGACGCGCTGGTGGAGCGGCTCAAGCCGCGCGGCGCGATCGTGGTCATGGAATGCGAACACCTGTGCATGTCGATGCGTGGCGTCCGCAAGCCCGGCTCCCGGACGGTGACCTCCGCCGTGCGCGGGATCCTCAAGACCAACCAGCCCACCCGCGCGGAGGCGATGAGCCTCATCCTCGGGCGCTGATGCCGCCCTCAGCACGGCCGGTCGGGTTGCCGGCCGTCGACCGCTGCCTGGTGATGGGCATCCTCAACGTCACACCAGACTCCTTCTCCGACGGTGGCCGCTTCGCCGGCATCGCCGCCGCGGTGGCGCACGGTCTCGCTATGGCAGCGGCGGGCGCTGATGTCGTGGACGTCGGTGGTGAGTCCACGCGCCCTGGCGCGCAACGAATCCCGGTGGACGAAGAAATTCGTCGGGTCCTGCCGGTCGTCACGGAACTCTCCGACGCAGGACTGTCCACGACTGTCGACACCACCCGAGCTGTCGTCGCCGCCCAGGCGTTGGCGGCTGGGGCCGTCGGCGTCAACGACGTCAGTGGCGGGCTGGCCGACCCGGGCATGGCCAGGGTGGTCGCCGATGCCGGCTGCCCGTGGGTGCTCATGCACTGGCGCGGACACAGCCGGGACATGGCCTCGCTGGCCTCCTACGACGATGTGGTTGTCGACGTACACGACGAGCTTCGGTGCCGCGTGGATGCTGCTCTGGGGGCCGGGGTACGGGCTGAGCAACTGATTCTCGATCCCGGGCTCGGGTTCGCCAAGTCCGCCGAGCACAACTGGGCGCTGCTGGACCGCCTCGACGTACTGCTCGACCTGTCGCTGCCGGTGTTGATCGGTGCCTCCCGGAAGGCATTTCTGGGCCGATTGTTGGCCGACGAGACCGGGATCGCTCGACCGCCGGATCAGCGCGACGGCGCCACTGCGGCGATCACGGCACTGGTCGCCGAGGTCGGCGTGTGGGGTGTTCGGGTGCACGAACCCGCAGCCAATATCGACGCGGCGCAGGTGGTCGCAGCCGCCGCTCGAACTCGAGCCCGTTCGGGGGGATTCGATGACTGATCGGATCATGCTGCGTGGCCTACGGGTTCGCGGCCATCACGGCGTTTTCGACCACGAGCGTCGCGACGGGCAGGACTTCGTCATCGACGTGATGCTGTCGGTGGACACCTCCGCAGCTGGGCGCTCCGATGACCTGAACGACACGATCCACTATGGCATCCTGGCCGAGGAGCTCGCCGCCGATGTGGCCCGGGATCCGCTGAACCTGATCGAGGCGTTGGCCCAGCGGTTGGCCGAGCGCTGTCTGCTCGATCCTCGGGTGGAAGAGGTCGAGGTGACCGTGCACAAACCGCAGGCCCCAGTCACCGTTCCGATCGCCGACGTCGCCGTCACGATCACCCGCCGCCAAGATAACGTCCCGGAATCGGAGATCGTTCGGAGTGACTCATGACGCCGCGCCGCGGCGCGGTGATGTCGATCGGGTCGAACCTGGGTGACCGGCTCGGCTATCTGCAGTCGGCGGTGGACGGGCTCCAGCACTATGTCGCCAGCCCGGGAGCGGTGTCGCCGGTCTATGAGACAGCCCCCTGGGGTGGCGTGGAGCAGCCCGCGTACCTGAACGCTGTCGTTCTGGTGACCGGGCAGCGCTCACCGGGCCAGTGGTTGGAGCTGGCGCACACCCTGGAGCAAGCGGCCGGTCGCACTCGTCAGAAGCGGTGGGGAACAAGGACACTCGATGTCGATCTGATAGTCGTGGACGACGTCCGATCCGACGATCCAGCACTCACGCTGCCCCATCCGCACGCCCACGAGCGTGCCTTTGTGCTCATCCCGTGGATGGACGTTGACTCAGATGCCTGGCTGCCAGGGCACGGACGCATCTCGGAATTGCTGTCCACAATGGACACACGCGACGTCGTACGGTACGGAGAACTGGCGCCTTCACCGTGACCCCGACCAGAGCCCGCGATCTCGTGGGGATCGCACTGGTGGTCGCACTGATCTCCTGGGTCTTGGTGCGCCAGTTCTATGGCAGCCTTCCGCCCTTACGCTGGTATCTGCCGCTGTCACTCGGGGCGCTGGGCATCGTCGAGCTCGCCGGCGCGGCAGCGTTGCGGGCACGGATCCGCGGAGATGCCGGGCTCCCGTCGATCGATGCACTGATGGCCGCCCGAGCCCTGGCTCTGGCCAAGGCCAGCGCAGTCGCCGGCGCCGGCTTCGCCGGGTTGTGGCTCGGGCTGCTGGGCTACACGGTGCCCAACGTCGGGTTCCTCGCGGTCGCCGCGAGCGACACGGTGACCGGTGTCATCGGCGTACTCGCATCGGGGTTGGTGATCGCCGGCGCCCTGGTCCTAGAGAGCGCCTGCCGTACGCCGCTGCCCCCCCAGGACCCCGACCGACCGTGATCTTGCGATTTCGCCACCGGCTGTGGGCGGAGGACTACCCCGGCCAACCCTCGGCCGGGTACTGCTCGCCGACCGGTACGTCGACGTCGAGCCGATTGCCCTCCTGGGCAAGGGGACAGACCCAGCGCGGGCTGTAGGCGCACGACGGGTGGTAGGCGAAGTTGAGGTCGACGACGATCGTGGCGCTGTTGGCCGGGCCGCCAGGCGCAACGGGCCCGGCGCCCAGATCGGCTCCCTTCACGGTATCGAGCAGGTACCGCCCGGCGCCGTAGGTGTCCCGCCCGGCCGTGGTGTCGCGCATCGGCAGGAACAGGCCACCGCCGTACTGCACCAGCCACCACACGTCCAGGCTGCCGAGCTCACCCAACCCGACCCGGCCGATCCGCTCCAGCCGCACGACCTCCTCGCTCTGGGTGGCGATGTCCAGCCGCGCAGGCTCGACGTCGGGATCGATCGGCACCTGGAAGCGGTACGCCGGGTCGTACGGCGGGTAGGGCAGACCGGAGAACTCCCGCCGGGCGGCTGGTTCCAGCGGGGACTCGGGGTGCTCGGCGAACAACCTGTCCCGCCCGTCTCGCCAGACTTCGAAGCCCTCTTCGGGTCGCTCACACTCGCGAACCCGCGCGTAGAGGTCGCCAACCGTGCGGCGCCAGTCCAGCAGGGTGGTGCTCATATCCGATTCGCCATCGGGTCAGCCTGCCAGTGGCTGCCAACACAGCCCCGCGCCTGGCATGGCTGCCGCCGGCCCGCCCGTACCCTGTCCGACATGGCTGGACGCGCGGACCGGGGGGCCGCCGCTCTGTCACCGCTGCGTACGGCTGCTGTCGCCGGCGGATTCCTGTGCGCGGTCCTGGCCAGCGTCACTCTGTTCGTCACCGAGAACCCCGACATCCTGCGGATCGGAATCCTGGTTGCGCTCTGGGCTTTTGGCCTCGCCGCCCTCGCCGCCGGACGAAGGCAGACCGAGCAGGCATTAGCCGCCGGCGCCGACCTGGAGGTACGCAAGACCTACGAACTCGAACTGCAGCGCGAGGTGGCCGCGCGTCGGGAGTACGAACTCGGGCTCGAGGCGGCGCTGCGGCGCGAACTCCAGGACGACTTCACCGCGCAGATAGGGGCGTTGCGTGAGGAGATGAGCCGCCTGCGACGCGAATTGTCCGAGCAGTGGGACAGCGAACTACGCGTCGAGCGAATGGTCATGCGCACCCAGTCGGTTCGGATGGGCGGAGACCGGCGTGAGCTACTCGACGCGAGCCCGCCGACGGAGGAGTTCGCCGCGGTCGGCGGCGTTGATGGGTCCGTCCTCACCGGACCTCTCCCGCCGCCGAGCCTGCTGAATCGTCCGCGTCCGCCATCGTCAGGCTTTCCGACTCTGATCGGCACCGCCCGACCGCCAGCACAGCCGGAGCATGCACCGCCGACGAGCAACGGAGCCACCGACGACGTCCTGGCCCGGATCCTGGCCGAAGCGGGTGCCGGGGTCGGTGGTCGTCGCCGCAAGCACCGGTACGCAGACGAGGACGAGTAGACCGCGGTCCTACTTGTCGATGTCGCCCACGACGAAGAACATCGAGCCGAGGATGGCGACCAGGTCGGGCAGCAGCGTGCCGGGCAGCAGCTCGGTCAACACCTGGATGTTGTTGAACGACGCCGAGCGCAGCTTGCACCTCCATGGCGTCTTCTCACCACGACTGACGATGAAGTAACCGTTGAGCCCCAACGGGTTCTCCGTCCACGCATACGTGTGACCCTCCGGTGCGCGCAGTGTCTTGGGCAGCCGTACGTTCACCGGTCCGGTGACCGTCGCGAGCCGGTCCAGGCAGGCGTCGGCCAGGTCCAGTGAGGCGTAGACCTGATCCAGCAGGCACTCGAAGCGGGAGTGGCAGTCCCCCGCCGTACGGGTGACCACCCGAAGTGAGTCCTGCAGCTCGCCGTAGGCCAGGTAGGGCTCGTCGCGGCGCAGGTCGAAATCCACCCCGCTGGCCCGGGCGACCGGTCCGCTGACCCCGTAGGTGTCGATCTGCTCGGGCGAGAGCACGCCGATGCCGCGGGTCCGGGCCAGGAAGATCTCGTTGCGGCGGATCAGGCCGTCCAGATCGGGCATCCGGCGTCGTACGTCGGCCACTGCCTGGCGGACCCGGCCGGTCCAGCCAGCGGGCACCTCTTCCTTGATCCCGCCGACCCGGTTGAACATGAAGTGCATCCGTCCGCCCGCGGCCTCCTCCATCACCGCCTGGATCGTCTCCCGCTCCCGGAAGGCGTAGAAGACCGGCGTGATCGCCCCGATCTCCAGCGGATAGGAGCCCAGGAACATCAGGTGATTGAGGATCCGGTTGAGTTCGGCGAGCAGCGTGCGCAGCCAGGTCGCCCGCTCGGGCACCTCCATGCCGAGCATCCCTTCGACGGCAAGGACCACGCCGAGTTCGTTGGAGAAGGCCGAGAGCCAGTCGTGGCGGTTGGCCAGCACGATGATCTGGCGGTAGTCGCGTACCTCGAACAGCTTCTCCGCGCCGCGGTGCATGTATCCGACGATCGGCTCGGCGCTGACTACCCGTTCGCCGTCCAATACCAGGCGCAACCGGAGCACTCCGTGGGTGGACGGGTGCTGGGGCCCGATGTTGAGTGTCATGTCCGTCGTGGGGAACTCGTGCAGCCCCGCCGCGGCATCGCCCACCCCGACGGTGATCTCCTCGCCGGCCATCCGCTCATCCTGCCGCGTGCGCCAGGCGAGTCCATCCTCGGGAGACACGGGGCCTGTGGATCAGCGGATCAGTCTGCGCAGCGCTTGGCTGCTGTCGACCTCCACGAAGCGCGGCATGGTCGCGGCAGCCCCGACGGTTGGGGAGGTCTTGGTGCGGCTAAAGGATCCGTAGGCCGATCACTTCAGCGACGGCGGCCTGAGCCTGATCCCGCGTGGCGAAGCCAGCCTCTTCGCCCGGTTCGACGAGGCTGGGCAGCACGAGTTTCGCCGTCGCCAGATGCCACGCGTCCATGGCGCGAATCGCATGCTCACGCACGAGTTGCAAGGCTTGAACCTCGACCTCCGCTTGATCCGCGGCTATAACCGTGATCGGACCCTGTACGCCAAGGTCGGCGTCTAGGAGCGAAAGAATGCCCTCCTCGTCGCGTCGGCCGGCACGTGCGGCGCGGACCAGCGCGCCGGTGACCTCGATGCGGGTCCAGGTGCCTGTGATCAGACCGAGTTCGGGGTCTCCGAACATCGTTACCACCTCTTCGTGGCCCACTTCGTCGCGCAGGTATGCGCGCGCCAACACCGAAGAGTCGACGTAGACGATCAAACTCGCCCGCGTTCCTCAGCCAACAGCTGATCGAGAACCGGATCGATGCCCTTCGTCGAAGCGATGACTCGACGGCGCCGACTGCGGCTCACCTGTTCGGCCGAAGTGGAGCGGAGGATACCCAATGTCGCGGCCCGGGCTCGCAGCCGCGCACGTCGGTCACCCTCATCGGCGTCGGCAGCCGCATCGAGGATCTCAGTTGCTACCGAGTTCACACTCCGACCGTCCCGGGCAGCACGTGCCGCCAGTCGGCGGTGAACCTCGTCGGGCATCCTCAGGAGGATTTGCTTCATGGATAGGGACGATATCAATCTGCCGGTCTGATATCAACTGCCTCGGGATGCGCCGATGCAC
>JACCTM010000388.1 GCA_013812385.1 Geodermatophilaceae bacterium
GGCACGATCGAGGGTGTGGGCCTGCGGACAACCCGGCTGCGGGACAACGCCGGCGTCGTCTGGTACGTCCGCAACGGCGAGATCATCCGGGTCGGCAACAAGAGCCAGGGGTACGCCCAGGTCGTTCTCGACGTACCCGTCGCCCACGAGACGGACCTGGACCTTGCGCGGCAGGCGATGCAGGAGGTCGGGGACGCGCTGGTCCACGACGAGGACTGGGCCGGCAAGGTGCTCGGAGAGGCAGAGTCTCTCGGCGTCGAGCAGATCACGGCAAGCGCCATCATCCTGCGTCTGCAGGTGCGCACGACCACGGCCGATCAATGGCGGGTGGCCCGCGAACTGCGGCTGCGCATCGCGCAGCGATTCAGCGAACTCGACATCGCCAGTCCGACACCGATCATGGGCATGGGCCTCGGCATGGGCGATCCGGGTCCGGCTGCACCGGGTGACAAGCGGTAACGCTCTGTCCACACATTCGGCCCGCGACCCACGAAGAATGCACCCGGGTGAGGCAAGATGATCACCGTGACCGGGCCGCGTACGTCACGGGGTGAACGTCCGGCGACCTACCGCGAGGTATTCGGCGTCCGTGAGTTCCGCTTCCTGTTCGTGGCCCATCTGCTGTCCCTGATCGGTGACGAACTCGCCCGAGTCGCCCTGGCCATCCTGGTGTTCGACTCGACCGAGTCGCCGTTCCTGGCCGCTGCAACCTTCGGGATCAGTTACGCCCCATGGCTTATCGGCGGCCCCTTCCTCGCGGCCTTGGCTGACCGCTTCCCCCGGCGCACCATTCTGGTCCTCACCGATGTCGCGCGCGGACTGGTGGTCGCCCTGTTGGCGATCCCGGGGCTACCACTCTGGGTCCTGCTGAGCATGCTGTTCCTGGCCTCGCTCCTGGCACCGCCCTTCGAGTCGGCCCGCTCAGCGCTGATGCCCGATGTGCTCGAGGGCGATCGGTACGCCGTCGGCACGTCGCTGACCAACATCACCTCCCAGGTCGCCCAAGTCCTGGGGTTCCTCGGCGGTGGTCTCCTGGTGCTGGTCATCTCGGTGCAAGGCGCACTGCTGGTCAATGCCGCCACGTTCCTCTTGTCTGCTGCACTGGTGCGGTGGGGGGTGCAGCACCGCACGCCGCCGGGTGCGGACGCTGCGGCACCCAGGTCACTGTGGCGGGAGACCATCAGCGGCCTACAACTCTTGGGGCGCAAGCGGGTACTGCTGCACATCGTCTTCCTGCTGTGGACCGGACAGCTCTTCTTGACCGCCCCGGAAGGGGTCGCTGCTCCGTTGGTGGCCGAATTCGGGTACGGCGCCGTGGGGGTGGGGCTTTTCCTGGCTGCCAATCCCGTAGGGCTGGTCATCGGCGGCGTGGTCGTCGGCCGGCTCTGTCCACCCCAGCTGCGCGAGCGGCTGACCTATCCGTTGGCCGTGTTCTCGGTGCTCCCATTGATTCTCGTCGGCTTGGTGGACAGCTTCATCGTGGTCCTTTTATTGCTCGTCCTATCCGGATTCGGCGCCAGCTATCTCATCCCGCTCAATGTCTCCTTTGTCCGCGTCGTCCCACCGGCCATGCGGGGCAGAGCATTCGGGGCCGCGGTCAGTGGCCTCTACGCGTGTCAGGGCATCGCCATCCTCGGCGCCGGTTCAGCGGCCGAGCGGATTCCAGCGAGTTCGGTCGTAAGTTGGTCGGGCATCCTCGGTCTCGTCGCGCTACTCGTGCTGGGAGTGGCCAGGGGCCGCGGTCGTACCATCGAGTAGATGGCAGTCACCGATCGGCGCGCTCGAACCTTCTACGACGAGGTGGGTGGACACGACACCTTCCAGAAACTCGTCGGGCACTTCTACGCCGGCGTGGCCGATGACCCGATTCTGCGTCCGCTGTATCCGGAGGAGGACCTCGGTCCGGCCGAAGAAAGATTTCGCATGTTCCTCGAGCAGTACTGGGGCGGTCCGAATACCTACTCCGAAGAGCGAGGCCATCCGCGGCTTCGGATGCGGCACGCGCCGTTCGCTATCGGTGAGGTCGAGCGCGACGCCTGGCTGAGCCGGATGCGGCAGTCGGTGGACAGCCTCGGTTTGACCCCGGAACAGGACGAGACGCTCTGGAACTACCTGACAATGGCCGCCCAGAGCATGATCAACCGCTTTCCGGCCACCTAGCGTGGGGTGAACCGGCGCGGCAGCCGGTTCAAAAGCGGTGTCTGATTTCCGCCAGCAACTGGATTTCGCAACGACGACGATTGACCTATGACAACGACGATGCGAACCGAATTCGTTATTCACGCCGTACCGACAGCCATCCTGGACGACGTACGGGCCAGCCGGCGCGACGCCTCCGGCAACGTGCCGGCGCAGGTACAGGCGAGTGGCGGCGAACCCCTGCGGTGCTGCCTGCGCAACGCCCTTGTCAGCGAGGAGCTCATCCTCTTCGGCTACGAGCCGCCGTTGCCGGCCAGCCCCTATCGGGAGGTCGGCGCGATTTTCGCCCATGCCGAGCCATGTGCTGGACCCGTCTCGGTTGACGCCTACCCCTCGGACTGGCGTGGTCGGTCCCAGGTGCTCCGCGCGTACGACGAACGTGGCTGGATCCACGCCGCCAAGCTGCACGACGGGGAGCAGCCCGAGACCGCGCTCGCTGACCTGCTCGCGGACCCTGCCGTGGTGCAGATCCACAGCCGCAACCTCGCTCATGGGTGCTTCATGTTCGCAGTTACCCGCGACTCCTGAGCCGCGATCAGTCGTCGGGGTCGGTGAACCGCTCGAGGTAGGCGCGTTCTTCGCGCGTGATCCGGCGCGGCCGGGCGGCTTGGACGTCATAGGTGGCCAGCAGCGAGTTGGCAGTGACGGCAAGGGTTTCGCCGTCGAAGACCCGGTAGTCGACCCGGTAGGAAGCGGCCCGCAGTTGCGAGATCCAACACTCGACGATCAGCGGGCGCGCTGAGTAGACGACCGGTCGCTTGTAGTCGATCTCGTGCCGCACGACGACCACGCCGTCGGACAGAGTCGTGACGCCCTCACGCTCGGCGTCGGAGAAGAAGATCTCGACCCGGGCCTGCTCGAGGTAGGTCAGGAAGACCGCGTTGTTGACATGTTGAAACGGGTCCTGATCAGACCAGCGCATGAGCACCGGCACGCGCTGGCGCGGCATCAGTTCTACGGTCGGTCAGTCGCGGGTGAGCTTGCGATATGTGGCCCGGTGCGGACGGGCCGCCTCCGGCCCGAGCCGCTCGATCTTGTTGTCCTCGTAGCTGGCGTAGTTGCCCTCGAACCAGAACCAGTTGGACTCCCCCTCGTAGGCCAGGATGTGAGTGGCCACCCGGTCCAGGAACCACCGATCGTGACTGACGACCACTGCACAGCCCGGAAACTCGAGAAGCGCGTTTTCCAGGCTGCCGAGGGTCTCCACGTCGAGGTCATTGGTCGGCTCGTCGAGCAGCAGCAGGTTCCCGCCCTGCTTCAAGGTGAGCGCGAGGTTGAGCCGATTGCGTTCGCCGCCGGAGAGCACCCCGGCCGGCTTCTGCTGGTCGGGCCCTTTGAAGCCGAACGCGCCGACGTACGCGCGCGAAGGCATCTCCACCTGGCCGACCTTGATGAAGTCCAGTCCGTCGCTGACGACCTGCCAGACGTTCTTCTTCGGGTCGATCCCGGCTCGATTCTGCTCGACGTAGGAAATTTTCACCGAGTCGCCGATTTTGATCTCACCGTCGTCGGGCTTCTCGTCACCGATGAGCATCTTGAACAAGGTGGTCTTGCCGGCCCCGTTCGGGCCGATGACCCCGACGATCCCGTTGCGGGGCAAGGTGAAGGACAGGTCGTCGATCAGCAGCCGGTCACCGAAGCCCTTGGTCAGGTCCGCGGTCTCGACGACCAGGCTGCCCAGACGGGGACCCGGGGGGATCTGGATCTCCTCGAAGTCCAGCTTGCGGGTCTTCTCCGCCTCGGAAGCCATCTCCTCGTAGCGCGCAAGCCGGGACTTGCTCTTGGTCTGCCGGGCCTTTGCGTTGGAGCGCACCCAGAGCAGTTCGTCGGCCAGCCGCTTCTGCCGCTTGATGTCCTTCTGTCCCTCGACCTTGAGCCGCGCGGCCTTCATCTCCAGATAGGTGGAGTAGTTGCCCTCGTACGGGTAGGCGCGACCCCGATCCAGCTCGAGGATCCATTCCGCGACGTTGTCCAGGAAGTACCGGTCGTGGGTGACCGCCACCACGGTGCCCTCGTACTTCTCCAAGTGCTGTTCGAGCCATTGGACACTTTCGGCGTCGAGGTGGTTGGTGGGCTCGTCCAGCAGCAAGAGGTCCGGCTTCTGCAACAGCAGCCTGCACAGCGCCACCCGACGACGTTCTCCGCCGGACAGCACCGTGACGTCGGCGTCACCCGGCGGGCAGCGCAGCGCATCCATCGCCATCTCGATCTGGTTGTCGAGCTCCCAGCCGTCGGCGTGCTCGATCTGCTCCATGAGCTCGCCCTGTTCGGGCAGCAGCACGTCGAAATCGGCGTCGGGCTCGGCCATCGCCTCGCTGATCTCCTCGAAACGGGCGAGCGTCTGGCGGAGGTCGGCGACTGCCTCCTCGACATTGCCCCGGACGTCCAGCTCCTCGTTGAGCGGCGGCTCCTGCAACAGGATGCCCACCGAGTACCCCGGGGTCAGCCGGGCCTCACCGTTGGATGCCTGCTCGAGCCCGGCCATGATCTTGAGGACGGTTGACTTTCCGGCTCCGTTGGGACCGACGACGCCGATCTTGACGCCGGGCAGGAACGCCAGGGTCACGTCGTCGAGGATGACCTTGTCGCGGTGCGCCTTGCGGGCGCGGTTCATGGAGTAGATGTACTGAGCCACGGGGGGAAGCTGTCCTTTGAGTTGAGGTCAGTGCAGCGAGCGCCCTCTCTGCAGCGAGCCTCCCCATTCTCGCAGCCCCAGGCGATCCTCGCCCTTCGCCCTCCGATGTCGGGCGGTCAGCTGGCTACGGCCAACTCCGGGGCCGAGGTCAGCGAGCTGTCGTCGAGCGCTGACTCCTCGTCCGGGTCGGCCACGGACGGCGAACCGTCGGAGTCGCGCGCAGGCTCGGTCCCGTGGTTGTTGCGCAGCACGCGCCGAAGGCTCGCGGATCGTTTGCGCATATCCGGACCGACCGTGTCGGCTCTGATCTCCCAGGACTCGCGAGTCTGGCCCTCCTGCTCGTACTTCCGGCAGCTCATCCGCCCGACGACGATGAGGGGATCGCCTTTGCGAAAGCTCTCCGCGATGTTCTCGGCCAGTGCGTCCCAGCACTCGACCTTGAAGAAGGAGGCTTCGCCCTCCACCCAGGTCTGCGACTCTCGGTCCCGCCAGCCGTGATTGCAAGCGACCGAGAAATTGATGACCGCCTTGCCGGTGGGCACGTACTTGAGGACCGGGTCCTTGGTCAGGTTGCCGAAGACGGTGATCGTGTTGCCGTTCATGTGACTGCTCCTTGGGTCGATGAGGTGACCCCAGGATGCGGCTCCGCCTGGCGGAACAGGCGATGAGAACAGCCATTGTGGACA
>JACCTM010000403.1 GCA_013812385.1 Geodermatophilaceae bacterium
TGCCGGCCAGATCACGAGCCTTGAATGCCTGCTTGTAGACCTCGGGATGACCTACCGCGTCGATGGCCACGTCGACGCCGAAACCGTCGGTGAGTTTCCGGATCGCTTTCACCACATCGGTGTTCGAGGAGTTGATGGTGTGCGTGGCACCCATGTTGGTGGCCCATTCCAGCTTCTGGTCATCGATGTCGACCCCGATGATCGTGCGGGCTCCGGCCAGCCGGGAGCCGGCGATTGCCGCATCCCCGACACCGCCGCAGCCGAAGACCGCAACTGTGTCGCCACGGCTGACATTGCCGGTGTTGATAGCGGCGCCGAGGCCGGCCATGACTCCACAACCCAGCAGCCCGGCGGCGGCCGGCGCTGCAGCCGGGTTCACCTTGGTGCATTGTCCACTGTGGACCAATGCCTTCTCCGCGAATGCGCCGATGCCCAGAGCCTGTGAGAGTTCGGTGCCGTCCTTCAGGGTCACTTTCTGCGCCGCATTGTGGGTGTTGAAGCAGTACCAGGGCCGGCCGCGAAGACAGGCCCGACACTGACCGCAGACCGCGCGCCAGTTGAGGATGACGTAGTCGCCCGGCACGACATTGGTGACGCCCTCACCGACCGCGGCGACGGTGCCGGCCGCCTCGTGCCCGAGCAGGAACGGAAAATCCTGGCTGATCCCGCCCTCTCGGTAGTGCAGGTCCGTATGGCAGACCCCGCAGGCCTGGATATCCACCAGCGCTTCGCCCGGACCTGGATCCGGGACGAGGACGGTCTCAACTGTGACGGCCTCGCCCTTGGCGCGGGCAACGACACCACGTACCTCGTGAACCATGGGCGAAACCCTATGTTGCAGGCGTCGTGACCGGGAGACCGGGATGGCGCCTGCTTGCCAACGACGGAGACTGTTGCCAGGAGGGGATGACGTGAGCGGAGCCACCCAAGCGCTGCTGACCGGCGCAGACGTATCGGTCACCAGTATCGCCTGCCCCGGGGATGGCGCAACTTCGGTGCAGGAACTCGTGGGATCGAGCATGTACGAGCTGTGCCTGGTGCGGTCTGGGTCGTTCCTGCTTCGTGGCAGCGTGGTCGAGGGCAGAGCGGTCGAAGTGTTCGCCGATCCGACGGTGTGCCTGTTCGGTGCGCCCGAGAATGTCGTGGAAGTCACCCATCCTCGCCCGGGAGGTGATCTCGACACGTGCGTCTTCCTGTCCGAGGACGTGCTGGCCTCCCTCGGAGGAGTCAGCGGGTTGCCTGCCCTGTCCCCTCGCACCCGCGAGGTCTCATGGCTACACCGACGTCTGCTCGCCCTGTGCTGGCGGGCGGACACGGACTCACTAGCGGCCGAGGAGACAGCCCTCGCGCTGTTCGTCGCAGCGCTGGAACAGGCTGAGCCCGGGCGTTGGCATGCCGGACGTCCTCAGGCTCGCGACCGCCGCCGGTTGGCCGACGAAGCGCGCGCAGCCCTGGTGGCTGACCCGACGATTGCGCGGGTCGTCGACTTGGCGCAGATGCTCGGGTGTTCCCCGCACCATCTCAGCAGGCTCTTTCGTGAAGAGACCGGGCACGCCCTGGCCCAGTTCCGAACTGCCCTGCGCATAGAGCTGGCCCTCGAGCGGGTGATGCAGGGCGAGCACAACCTGGCGCGTGTCGCCGCGGATCTGGGGTTCGCCGATCATGCCCATCTCACCCGCACCATGCGCCGCACTCTGGGCCAGACTCCCTCCGCGATGCGGGCGCTCATCAGCAGCCACCGAGGATCGCCGTCTGCGCAACGGTCGAGGCTGGTCGGGTCAGGGGCATTGCAGGCGCTTGCCCCGCCGCCTCAGCCCAATGCTGGGGATTGAGCGGGGAGCTTGCGAGCACCGTTGTTCAAGCCGACTACCCAGGCCAGGCGGCAGCATCGAGGTTACGACCGGAGCAGACCGGTCGGACTCGGCTGGACGCAAGGGAGTGCCTGGGATGGTGCAACGGAAGCTGGGGCGGATCGCCGCCATATCTACCACCCTTCTGCTAGCCGCCACCGCATGTGGTGGAAGCGACGACGGAGGCGGTGACACCGGCGGCGGTGGTGGTGGGAGCGAGGACGAGGCCAAGCAGGTCAACGTCTACGGTTCCGATGGCAACATGGGTAACGCGCTCGGTGAGAAGTTCTCCGAGCCCGGTTCCCTGGCCAACATGCGTGGCACCACGCCGCTGACCGAACTCGCGCCCGACTTCACCGACCGGCTGCTCGAGGTGGACCCGGCCCTGGTCGACTTCAACTACGCGGCCGAAACCTACGACGCGGTCATTGTGGCCGCGCTGGCCGCAGAGACCGCGCGGACCAACGACGCCAGTGTTTTCGCGCCGTTTGTCAACGGTCTGACCAGCAGTGGCGAGAAGTGCACCGACTACGCCAGTTGTCTGGCGATCGTGCAGGCCGGTGGCGACGTCGACTTCGACGGCCTGTCCGGTCCGTTGGCCTTCACCGATCCGGGTGAGCCGGCCGCGGCCTCCTTCGGGGTCCTGGCCTTTGGTGAGGACAACGCGATCGACAGCGAGGCGACCGAGTACGTCCTTGGTGGTGACGAGGCGAACGCCAGCACCATCGAGCCGCCGGCGCCCCCGGACTACGCAACCGCCCCTTCCGGCGGCCCGCTGGTCGTCGGCACCCTGTTGCCGCTGACCGGTAACCTGGCCTTCCTCGGCCCGCCGCAGGTGGCCGCGGCGAGGCTCGCGATAAGCGACATCGATGCCGCTGGTGGTGTGCTGGGCCAGCCGGTCCAGATCATCGAGTCCGATTCCGGTGACACCTCGACCGATACCGCCAACACCTCGGCGGACCGGCTGATCCAGGGCGGCGTGAACGTCATCGTGGGTGCCGCATCCTCCGGTGTGACCCTGACCGTTATCGACAAGATCACCGGTGCCGGAATCATGCAGATCTCGCCGGCCAACACCTCGGATGAGTTCACCTCCTATAACGACAACAACCTGTACTTCCGGACTGCACCACCGGATGTGCTGCAGGCCCGCGCGTTGGCTGACATCATTCTTGATGACGGCAACGCCAGCGTGTCGATCATTGCCCTGAACGACCCGTACGGGACGGGCTTGGCGGCGAACCTGCGGGAGAACCTGATCAGCAGTGGTCTGGCCGAGGACCAGGTCCCGGAAGAGATCATCTACGACCCGGCGGCCACCTCGTACCGGACCGAGGTCGGCCAGATGGTCGACTTCAACCCGGACGCGATCGTGGTTATCGGCTTCGATGAGTCGTCGAAGATCATCGAGGAGATGAACGCGCAGGGCATCGGCCCAGCAGCCTGACATCCTCGGGTCATGTGACATCCGCTCGGCCCGACAGACCGACCGGTCACCGCTGTGTGAAGGCGCTTCGACGCAGGGCAACGGCAATATGGGTGAGCCACTTCACCGTCTCGCATAATCACCAGGGTCCTGCCGACCGATTTCTCACCAGCTGCTGCCATCCCGGCTTCGCTGGTCGCCCAGCTGGAGGTTTCGTGGCTGCCTTGGCTTTTCTCGACCGTGAGCACACTGTGGCTGGGCCTGGCTTCAGCCGTTGGCTCATCCCGCCGGCTGCGCTGGCCGTACATCTGTGCATCGGGCAGGCGTACGCGACCAGCGTGTACAAGAACGCCCTGGTGGCGCACTTCGACACCTCACTGACGGCCATCGGCGTCATCTTCTCGATTGCGATCGTCATGCTCGGTGTATCGGCGGCCGTCATGGGCACTTGGGTGGACCGGGTCGGCCCGCGCAAGGCCATGTTCGCCGCTGCCTGCTTCTGGGCCTCCGGCTTTCTGGTCGGAGCGCTCGGGATCGGCACCGATCAGCTGTGGCTGGTCTACCTCGGGTACGGATTCATCGGCGGCATCGGCTTGGGGATCGGCTACATCTCGCCGGTCTCGACGCTCATCAAGTGGTTCCCCGACCGGCCGGGCCTGGCCACCGG
>JACCTM010000420.1 GCA_013812385.1 Geodermatophilaceae bacterium
TCGGCTCGGTCGGTGAGTTCCATCCGCCAACGGCTGCGCGGCTGGGCCAGGGAGAGTCCGGCCCCGATCTCGGCGAGCCGCTCGTCGGTCGTGCTCGCCACCCGGGCCGGTGGCCGATCGCGGGCGACGGTGGCCAGGGCGACTGCGGCGGCGGCGGCGGCGTTGGTGGCTTGGTGTGCGCCGACCAAGCGGAGGGCCACCTCGACGCGGCTGATGCCGGCCGACAACCGGAACCGGGGCCGGCCGCCGATGCTGAGATCGATCTCGTTGTAGCGGATGTCGGCCTCCGGCGCGCTACCGAAGGTCCACACCTGCGCGGCCGTCCGACCGGCAAGGTAGGGCGTGGCCGGATCGTCGGCGTTGAGGATCGCGACTCCGCCGTCGGCGGCAGCGGGAAGTGCGGCAACGAGTTCAGACTTGGCGGTGGCTACGACCTCGACCGAGCCGAACTCGCCGAGATGCGCTGTGCCGATGTTGAGCACCACCCCGATCGCGGGCCGGGCGATCTGGGTCAGCCGGGCGATGTGGCCGACGCCACGCGATCCCATCTCCAGGACGAGGTAGCGGGTGGCCTCGTCGACCCGCAGCGCGGTCAACGGGACGCCGAGGTCGTTGTTGTAGGAACCGATGGGGCACACGGTCGGGCCCCATCGAGAAAGAAGATCGCCGATCAGGTCCTTGGTCGAGGTCTTTCCGCTGGAGCCGGTGATGCCGACGATGACCAACTCAGGCAACCGGGCCAGTACCGCCTTCGCCAGCGCGCCCAGGGCGATCAGCGGGTCTGCGACGACGACGCACGGCACTTGCGGGATCGGGCGAAGCCCCACGACGGCCACGGCGCCCGCCTGGGAGGCCGCTGCAGCGAAGTCGTGGCCGTCGGTGCGCTCCCCCGGCAAAGCGACGAACAGGACACCGGGCCCGCACGACCGTGAGTCGAACCGCACCTCACCAGTGATCGCAATCGCGGCCGGGTCGTTCTCGACGGCGGCCGTACCGGCTTCCCACCGTCCTTGCGTGGCGGCGAGCACTTCGGCAACCGACAGGGCGATCACGGTCCCTGCCCACCTGACCAGCCGTGGGCCGCCAATGCGGTGCGCAGGATCTGGCGGTCGTCGAAGGGGGTGGTCACGCCGGCGATCTCCTGACCCTGTTCGTGCCCCTTTCCGGCGATGACCACGATGTCGCCGGGAACGGCCCGGTCAACGGCTGCCTCGATCGCCTCGGAGCGGCCGTCCACCTCGACCACAGCGCCTCGTTGGGCCGCGTCCACGGACTGCGCGCCCTCGCGCATCGCGGCACGGATCGCCGCCGGGTCCTCCGATCGTGGGTTGTCGTCGGTGATGATCAGCACATCGCTGCCCCGCGCCGCGACCTTGCCCATCAGTGGACGCTTGCCGGCGTCTCGGTCCCCACCGCAGCCCAGGACCAGGATCACGGCGCCGTCGGTCTGCGGCCGCAGAGCCCGGAGCACCGTCGCGACCGCGGCCGGGGTATGCGCGTAGTCGACCACCGCCGTGAACGGTTGCCCGGCCGCGACGACCTCCATCCGCCCGGGAACGCGTGCTGCTTCCAGTCCGCGCACACCTTGCTCGACGTCGTACCCAGCGCAGTCGAGCATCGCCAACGCCACCAGAGCGTTCGCGACGTTGAAGTCGCCTGGCAGGCCCAACCGGACCTGGAGTTCGCGCTCGCCCGGGCCGTGCGCCACGAATGCGGTCGCTCCGCCATGGGTGAGAACGTCAGAGCCGTACCAGTCCGCCCGCCGCTGCTCGCCTGCCGACACTGTGACGGTGTTCGGCCGGAGGAGTCTTCGGCCCCACTCGTCGTCGGTCAGCACGACCTCGTACTTCGCGCGGCCGTCGAAGAGCAGGGCCTTGGCTGCGAAGTAAGCCTCCAGATCACCGTGGAAATCCAGGTGATCCTGACTGAAGTTGGTGAAGCCGGCGACCTCGAAACCGGTACCCGCCACCCGGTCCAAAGCCAGGGCGTGACTGGAGACCTCCATGGCGACGGAGTCGACGCCGTTCTCGACCATCAGCGCGAGGGTTGCCTGCAGGTCGGGAGCTTCCGGGGTCGTACGTTGCGCCGGTACAGCCACCGGTCCGTCCGCGGTATCCATCCGGGTTTCGATCGTCCCGATCAGTCCGGGGCGTTGCCCCGCAGCGCGAAGGGCGGCCTCGAGCAGGTAGCTGGTCGTCGTCTTGCCATTGGTGCCGGTCAAGCCCAGAACCGCCAGCCGCCGGCTCGGGTCGCCGTAGATCGCAGCGGACAACTGACCCAACACCGCTCGCGGATCTGCGACGACGACAAGGCAGGGAAGGCTCGCATCCACAGTGGACCCGTAGGCGGCCCCCGCCGGGTCGGTGAGGATCGCCACCGCACCGGCATCGCCGGCGGCTGCGGCAAAGGCGATCCCGTGCGTGTTGGCACCGGGAAGTGCTGCGAACAGGTCGCCCGGCCGAACCTCGGGGGAACGCAGAGTCACACCGGAGACCTCGACGAGTTGATGGCCTGGCTCCAGCTGGGCACCCAACAGCGCCACCAACCTACTCAATGCGACCGGCGGGAGCTGAGTGGGACGAGAGAGGGCGACCACGGGAGGCGAGGCTACCGAGCGGGTGCTTGGATCGACCGGAGCGTCGGGATCGCCGGTTCGAGAGCGGTGCTCACACGATCAGGATGAACTCTGGACGGGCTGCACCGGTCGGCGCCACCGCCTCGTGGGCGAGCACGAAGGTCATGACGTTCTTGAAGACCGGCCCGGCCGGCACCCCGGAGTCGGGTCGTTGCAGCATCACCGACATCACGTATTCGGGGGCATCGGCAGGGGCGAAGCCGGCGAAGGTGGTCCAGAAGCCGCCTCCGGCATAGCAACTGCACGCGGGATTCGGCCGCTGCGCCGTGCCGGTCTTGCCGGCAACTCGGTAGCCGCCGATGGAGGCGTTCAACGCCGTGCCGCCCTCGCCGACCACTGCTTCGAGCATGTAGGCCATCGTCGCAGCGGTCTCCTCGCTGATGACTCGTACGCCTCGGGGCTGAACCGTGTCGGTCACCGTGCCGTCGGGGGAAGTTGTCGAGGCGACGATCCGAGGCGGAATGCGTACGCCACCGTTGGCGATCGTCTGGTAGATCGAGGCCATCTGCAGCGTGGTCAGCGCGAAGCCCTGCCCGATCGGGATGTTGATCGACTGGGCGATGCTCCACTCCTCGTGCGGGACAAGGATTCCCGGGCTCTCCCCAGAAAGCTCGATTCCCGTCTGCTCGCCGACGCCGAACGCCCGGAGGTACTGCTCGAGTAGCTCGTTCCCGAGCTCGCGGGCGATGCCAATCGTGCCCACATTGGAGGACTTCGCGAGAATCCCGGTCACCGTGTAGTTGATCGCGTCATGCGGGTGCGCATCGCGCACCGTGGTGTTGCCGACCGTGATCGAGTCCGGGGTCAGTCGCACGTCGCCCGGCGTGACGATGCCCTCCTGAACCGCCGCGGACAGCGTGATGGCCTTGGCCACCGAGCCAGACTCGAGAACGCCGGAGATCGCCCCGTTCCCGAGGTTGTCGGGATCGGCCTCGCCGGCCGCATTCGGGTCGAAGCTGCGGCAGGTCGCTATGGCCAGCACCTGACCGGTTGGCGCGTCGAGGATCACCGCCTGGGCGTTCTGCGTGGATCCGTCGGCGCACTGCGCGTCCAACTGCCGCTGGAGGTGGAACTGGACGTCCTGATCGATGGTCAGTTGCACCGATCCGCCCGGGATCGCCGGCTGATCCGTGCGTTCCCCGGCCGGGATGACCGCACCGTTGCGGCCGACCTCGTAGGAGGTGGTGCCCGGCGTACCGCTCAGGAGGTCGTCGTAGGCCTGCTCGATGCCTGCCAGCCCAGAACCGTCGGAGCCGGTGAACCCGACCACCTGAGCTCCGATCTCACCGGCCGGATACAGGCGCAGCGGCTGGACCTCGACACCGATGCCGGCGATGCGCAGGCCCATGACCTGCGCGGCCAAGGACGGCTCAAGTCTTTCGGCCAGCACCTGATACCGGTTGTCGGCCTGCATCTTGTCGACCAGTTCGTTGACCGGGACCGTGAGCAGTCCGGACAGGGTCGTCGCCGCACCGACCGGATCGCTGATCAGGGACGGATCGGCGTAGATCTTGCGTGCGGAAACGGTATAGGCCAGCGGATTCCCGTTGGCGTCCAGGATCTGCCCCCGAGTGGCGGGCAAGACGTCCTCTCGCAGACGCTCGGCGGAGGCGGCGGCTGCGTAGGCCGTCCCGTCCAGTCCCTGGACCAGTACCAGGCGGCCGAGGATGATTGCCGTCAACACGGCCATGACGGCCGCAGCGAAGCGAAGCCGCCGGTCCTGGCCGGCCAGTTTCAGCCGACGTCGCTGGCGACGCTGGCGGCGGGACGGTACTCGGGTTGATGGACGCCTCTGCCGGACGCGGGGCGGTGGGCCGTCCACGTCAGCGGATGCCGGCCGGGACGGGCGTTCCCTGGATGACGATGGATCCATCCGGGTTGACCACGACGAAGCCCGGCTGTCCGGCGGCGACCATTCCGAGGTCGCGTGCCGCCTCGGCCAGGGCCTCGGGCGAAAGACCTTCAGCGACCTGACGCCGCAGTTCTTGTTCGGCAACAGCCAGCTCGGCGTTGCGCTGGACGAGCTGTTCGGCTCGGAAGGAATCCGCTGCTATCACCGTGTTCAGCACGAGTAACCCGAGGGTGCCGAGGATCAACAGGCCCAACACCAGGACGATGAAGGGCCCGCGGCCAAGAGTGTTCCTCGAAGCAGGAAGCAGCCGCAGCGCCGGGCGGCGCACAGTCGAAGCCGGACGTCGCGGGGTCGGTTCGAATTCGATCTTCCGCGCGGACGAACTCGCGGCCATCAGGCTGCGCCTGCTGAGCGGCCGGGCGAAGCCGAGTGGGTAGCCGGCTTGGGTGAGGTGCCCGAGCGGCTGGACTGGACGCGCTCGGCGGCGCGGAGTTTGGCCGAGGCAGAGCGAGGGTTGGAGTCGATCTCGTGACCGGTGGGCAGCTCGGCTCCCCTGGTCAGCATCCGCAACCGCGGCCGCGCTTGGGGCAGCAGCACCGGCAGGTCGAGTGGCGTGCTGTCCTGGGCGGCCGCCACGAGAGCCCGCTTGACGATCCGGTCCTCCAAGGAGTGATAGCTGATCGCGACCAGGCGACCGCCCGGACGAAGCGCCTCGATGGCTGCCGGAAGGGCGGCCTCGAGGGCGGCGAGCTCGGCGTTGACCTCGATCCGCAGTCCCTGGAAGGTGCGTTTGGCCGGATGACCGCCGGTCCGTCGGGTGGCGGCCGGGATCGCGGTACGGACCAGTTCGGCCAGCACCGCGGAACTGGTGATCGGGCCACGGTCACGTTCGCGGACGATCGCCGCGGCGACTCGCGAGGCGAAGCGCTCCTCGCCATAGGACCGCAGAACGCGGGTCAACTCGCCGCGCGAGTAGGTGTTGACGACCTGCTCGGCGGTGAGCGTCGCGGTCCGGTCCATGCGCATGTCCAGACCGGTGTCGCGGGAATAGGAGAAGCCGCGCCCCGCATCGTCGAGCTGCATGGAGGAGACGCCCAGGTCGAACAGCACCCCGTCGACGCCCTGGATGTCGTCCTCACGCAGCACGTCGGTGAGGGCGTCGAATCGGGTGTGCACCAAGTGCACGCGGTCGCCGTACGGCGCGAGCCGTTCCGCGGAGATCCGTAGCGCCGCTGGGTCACGATCGAGACCGAGGATCCGCAGCTCGGGGTGCGCAGCCAGCAGGGCGGCCGCATGTCCGCCGAGGCCGATCGTGGCATCGACGACGACAGCAGCCGGGCGGGCCGCCACCGGAGCCAGGAGTTCACTGACCCGCGACAGCAGAACCGGGACGTGTCCGGGCGTGCTCATGACTCCTCCCTCCTGGGCCCCGTGCTGGTGTGAGCGGTGTGCGTGTTGCGATTGGTTTTCGGTCCTCTGGTCAGGTCCCCGCCCGCTCCGCCGGCCGTTCGACCAGGCACCGGGGAAGGGGTGCCTGGGCGGAGGCGGTACGGCGCGGGAGGAGACCTCACCAGAGGGGCGAGGCATGCGTCGTGGCTCAGATGGGTCTCGGCAACACCTCGGCCTCCAGGTCGGAGAACGAGTCCTCGCGCTCGGCGACGAATCGCGTCCAGGCGCCGGACTCCCATATCTCGAAGCGCGTGTTCGCGCCGACCACCACGCAGTCACGATCGAGCCCGGCGTAGTCGCGTAGCTCTTGCTTGACGACCACTCGTCCGGCTTTGTCCGGAGTCGGGTTGTCAGCCGACCCGAACAGGAAGCGTTCGTACTCGCGTACGGCGCGCGAGCCTCCGGGAGCTGTGTTGTGGGCAAGCGATTCGGCAATCCGCTCCACGTAGGCGACCGGGTACCCGAACAGGCAGTGCTCCTGCCCCTTGGTGATCACCAGGCCCTCGGCGAGCTCGTCGCGGTAGCGGGCGGGTAGCGCCAGTCGGCCTTTCTCATCTAGGCGCAGTGCATGCGTTCCGAAGAACACAACACACCTCCCGACGCCTGGACTTCCCCACCTGTCTCCACCGAGCGCCACTGTAACCCACAGTCCCCCACAATCCAGCAACTTTGCGGGTATTCATCCCGCGGCGCTCAAGATCGGCCCACGCCTACACATCGACCCGAGGGCGACGTAGGCTCCTTCACGCCAGCTGCCGCGTTTTTCTCGGCACCCCAGATGTGCGCCGGCGCCCCCGGCGAGCAGGTAGGAGGAACGCTGCGGTGACAGCCGCCCCGCACAGCGACGTCGTCCAATCCGACGCTGTCGAGGAACCAGGCGGCTCGACGGCCGGTGACGGCGCCCATCGGGCCCGTTCGGGCGCCGTTGCCCTGGACGAGGCGCGGGAGATCGTCACTCGGATCGCCACCAACATCGAGCGCGTCATCGAGGGCAAGCCCGACATCGTCCGGCTCGCCCTGGTCGTCCTGCTGGCCGAAGGCCATCTCCTCATCGAGGACGTTCCTGGTGTGGGCAAGACCAAGCTCGCCAAGGCACTAGCCCGCTCGATCGACTGCTCGGTACGCCGGCTGCAGTTCACCCCTGACCTACTGCCCAGTGATGTGACCGGGGTGAGCGTCTACAACCAGGACACTCGCGACTTCGAGTTCAAGCCCGGTGCGGTGTTTGCCAATCTGGTCGTCGGCGACGAGATCAACCGCGCCTCCCCCAAGACCCAGTCGGCGCTACTGGAATGCATGGAGGAGCGGCAGGTCACCGTCGACGGGACGACGTACTACCTGGAGAGCCCGTTCATGGTGGTGGCCACTCAGAACCCGATCGAGATGGAGGGCACCTACCCGCTGCCCGAAGCCCAGCGCGACCGGTTCACCGCCCGGGTCTCGATGGGCTACCCGGACACCCGCGCCGAGCTCGCCATGCTCTCCGGGCATGCCGACCACGACCCGCTCGAGGACCTGCGGCCGGTCTCGAATGCCGCTGAGGTGCGCAGCATCATCGCCGCCGTGGCCGGGGTCTTCGTCTCGCCCGCGGTGTCGAGCTATGTCGTCGAG
>JACCTM010000434.1 GCA_013812385.1 Geodermatophilaceae bacterium
AGAAGTACGACCCGGCCGCGATCAGCACGAACCACCAGAGCCGGGCCGGGTCGAGGGCAGCCAAACCGACTGCCGACGCGCACACCCCCGCGACGCTCAGGTGATAGCCCGAGGTCAGCCAGTTCACTCGGCCACGGGCGACCTCGGCGATGGCGAAGGGCCCAAAGGCGACACCCACGACCCCCATGGCAATGTGCAGGGCGAGGATGACGGTGTGAATCATGTTGCCACAATAGTCCCTATGGGACTAAATAGCGACACCTGGCCACGGCGGGCTTCGTGACTCCCGCGTCCTACATCGTGCTGGGACTTCTGGAGCGGTACGGCCCTGGCTCGACCTACGATCTGAAACGCCGTGCGGCCCAGGCTCTGGGCAACTTCTGGTCGACCGCACACTCCCAGCTGTATCGCACCGCTGAAACCCTGGCCAAGGACGGCCTGCTCGATCCGACCACTGAGTCCACCCCAGGCGGCCGAGAGCGGATCGTGTATCGCCTCACCCCGATGGGCAGAAAGCGCTTGGCGCAGTGGCGAGCTCAGGAGGAGAACGAGCTTGCCGAGCTGCGTGACCCGGGCCTGCTCAAGCTGTACTTCGGTGCCGATCCCGCGGCCCTTGCCCCTGCGCAGGCTGCCGCTCATCGCCGCCAGCTGCAGGCCTACGAGCAGCGCAAGCACGAGGACGACGGCGCCGAGCCGCGTGGACCGTGGCTGACCCTGGAAGCGGGAATCGCCCACGAACGCGTATGGGTGCGCTACTGGGAGGGACTGGCCGCGACTACCGACCCCTGAGTAGGGCGGCTCGACGGTCCGGTCAGGCTTCGAACTTGTAGCCCAGGCCCCGTACGGTCATCAGGTGCCGCGGCCGACCCGGATCGGGTTCCACCTTGGCGCGCAACCGCTTCACGTGTACGTCCAGAGTCTTGGTATCTCCCACGTAGTCCGCGCCCCAGACCCGGTCGATCAGCTGACCCCGAGTGAGGACCCGCCCGGAGTTCCGGAGCAAGATCTCCAAGAGGTCGAACTCCTTGAGCGGCATCGACACCGAGTTCCCGTTCACCGAAACCGTGTGCCGCTCGACGTCCATTCTGACCGGGCCGGCCTCCAGGGCAGCGTCGTCGATCAGTTCGACATCCTGTCTGCGGCGCAGCACCGCCTTCATCCTGGCCAGGAGTTCGCGGGCGGAGTACGGCTTGGTCACGTAGTCGTCCGCGCCGAGCTCCAGGCCGACAACCTTGTCGATCTCGGCGTCCTTGGCCGTCAGCATGATGATCGGCACAGCGCCTCGACTGCGCAGCGCCTTGCACACCTCCGTTCCTGACAGGCCCGGCAGCATCAGGTCGAGCAGGACGATGTCGGCACCATGCCGGTCGTAGTTGTCCAGGGCCGCCGGCCCCGTCTCGGCGATGTCGACCTCGTAGCCCTCCCGGCGCAGCATGTAGGACAGCGCGTCGGAGAAGGACTCCTCGTCCTCGACGACCAGCACCCGCGTCATGAAATTAGCTCTCTCTCGGAGATAGAGTTTGCTGAATCCGGTTGTGGCGCAAGCGGAATGCGAAGCGTGAAGGTGGATCCGATCCCGGGCTCACTCCACACCTCCACAGCACCTCCGTGGTTGGTGACGATGTGCTTGACGATGGCCAGGCCCAAGCCGGTCCCGCCGGTGGCGCTGGCCCGCGACTGGTCGACGCGATAGAAGCGTTCGAAGACCCGTTGGCGGTCGCCGTCCGGGATCCCGAGGCCGGCGTCGGTGACCGCGATCTCGGCGAACCCGGACCGGGCGCGGGTACTCACCGACACGTGCGTCTCCGGCTCGCTGTAAGCGACCGCGTTGGCCAGCAGATTGGTTACCGCGGTGATCAACTGAGCCTCCACACCGCGCACGGTCAGGCCCGACTGACCGGCGGCGCCGAGCTCGATCTGTTTCGCGACTGCCGCCAAGCGAGTGCGGTCGATGGCCTCGGCGAGCACCCCGTCCAGCGGCACCGGCTCCAGGGCCGGAAGTGGGTCGCCGCCCTGTAGCCGGGACAGATCGATCAATTCGCGCACCAGCCGGGCCAGTCGCTCGGCCTCGTGGCGCATCCGGGCGGAGAACCTGCGGATCGCCTCGGGGTCGTCAGCGGCCTCCTGGACGGCCTCGGCCAGCAGGGTCAACGCGCCCACGGGAGTCTTGAGTTCATGGCCGACGTTGGCCACGAAGTCCCGGCGCACCTCCTCGACCCGGCGTACCTCGGTCACATCCTGCAGCAGGAGGGCCACCGTGCCGGACGGGTCGAGCCGGACCGCGTGCACGCCGACTCGGCGCGGTCCGGCACCGACGACGTGTTCGGGAAGGGCCACCTCGGTACGGCGACTGCCGGCAGCGCGCGCGTTTCCGACCGCAGCGACCAGGGCCGGCAGCGTGATCCGCTCCGCGCGGACCACGCCCAGCCCGCGGGCCGACGCGTTGGCCAGCAGCACGAGGTCGTCGGAATCGACCACGATCGCGGCCGGGTCCATGACGTCGATCAGCCGGCGGATGCCGATCGGCTCCAGCGGGGTCTCCGGCGGTGGATCGGCGGCGGCCGACTCCACCCGGAGCCGGGTACGCTGGATCAGCCGACTGCCGGCCAGTCCGACCAACAGACCCACGACCAGGCCGGCGAGCACGCCGAGCGCGACCTCCACGCCCCCGATGGTAGGGCGCCGACCGGTGCTCGTTGGCCGCGGCGAGGCGGCCCACTGCGCAGGACGGGGAAGTGTTCACCCGGGAGTCGTGGTCCGTTCACGCCGTACCCGCCGCGATGTGACCGCTCGGCCTAGCCTCGGCAGAGACAGAACAGAAGGAGTGCGATGCGCGAGAGCTACCACGACGAACTCGACCAGATCGGTGCCACGCTGGTCGAGCTCACCCAGTACGTCGCGACAGCCATGGTGAGCGCGTCGACTGCGCTCCTGGAAACCGACCTCGACAGTGCGCAGGCAGCGATCGCCGGCGACCACCGGGTCGACGATCTGCGAACCGGCGTCGAGGAGCGCTGCTTCATGCTTCTGGCCCGCCAGCAACCGGTGGCCGGGGACCTGCGCACGATCACCACCGCCCTGGCCACGGCAGCTGACCTGGAGCGGATGGGCGATCTCGCCGTACACATCGCGAAGGTCGCCCGGATGCGATACCCCTCGGCAGCCGTACCGGCAGAGGTACGCCCGTCCCTGGAGCAGATGGGCCTGCTGGCCGCCCGGCTCTCGGTCAAGGTCGGCGAGGTGATCGAGGGGCGCGACGTGCCGCTGGCTCGGGAACTCGAGGCCGAGGACGACCTGATGGACGCACTGCACCGCGAGCTGTTCTCGATCCTGCTCGCGGATAGTTGGTCGCACGGCATCGAGCCGGCGATCGACGTCACGCTGCTCGGGCGCTACTACGAACGCTTCGCCGACCACGCCGTCCTCGTCGCCCGCCGGGTCATCTACCTGGTGACCGGCGTCTGGCCCGAAGAGGTCGGCGCCAAGGTCGGCTGAGTTACTTCCGGCCCTGGTTCTTGACCGCCTCGATCGCGGCGGCCGCCGCATCCGGGTCGAGATAGGCACCGCCGGTCGTACGCGGTCGCAGCTCCTCGTCGAGGTCATAACGCAGCGGGATCCCGGTCGGGACGTTCAAGCCGACCACCGCCTCCTCGCTCATCCCGTCGAGGTGCTTGATCAGGGCGCGCAGGCTGTTGCCATGGGCCGCAACGAGAACCGTACGACCGGCCCGCAGATCCGGAACGATTGCGTCGTACCAGTACGGGAGCATCCGGACGACGACGTCGGCCAGGCACTCGGTCTGCGGGCGGAGTTCCGGGGGAAGTGCTGCGTACCGCGGGTCGAGGAACTGGGAGTTCTCGTCGTCGTTGTCCAGCGGCGGCGGCGGGGTGTCGTAGGAACGGCGCCACAGCATGAACTGCTCCTCGCCGTACTCCGCCAGCGTCTCGGCCTTGTCCTTGCCCTGCAGGGCGCCGTAGTGCCGCTCGTTGAGCCGCCACGACCGGTATACCGGCAGCCACATCCGATCAGCGGCATCCAGGGCCAGCTCGGCGGTACGGATCGCGCGGCGCTGCACGGAGGTGTGCACCACATCCGGCAACAGGTTCTGCTCGCGCATCAGCGTCCCGCCGCGGGTGGCCTCGGTCATCCCTTTGTCGGTCAGTCCGACATCGACCCAGCCGGTGAACAGGTTGCGCTTGTTCCAATGACTCTCGCCGTGTCGGAGCAGGATGAGGGTGCCGGTCGGAGAAGTCACTCCGTCATCCTGCCCGATCCCTCCATCCGGATAGGGGACCGCGAATGAGTAACGCACAGCAGCATTGGGCCGATCAGCTCGCCGCGTGGGCGATCGATCCAGAGATCCTGGCCGCGGCACCGGAATCGCCGTACGGATTCCCGGCCGGGCTCTTCGGGACGCAGAGTGGCGCGGAATCGACGCATCGGGCCATCGCGGCGGCGTTGCCCGATGGCGGGAGCCTGCTCGACATCGGTTGCGGTGGTGGCGCGGCGAGCATCCCGCTTGCCGCACGGGCCGGCTCGTTGCTCGGCGTGGACTCCTCCGAGCAGATGCTGCAGGGATTCGCCGCGGCCGCAGAAGCCGCCGAGACCCCGGTCCGGACCTGGTTCGGCCCATGGGCCGAGGTCGCTGCGGACGTTCCGATCGCTGACGTCGCGGTGGCGGCCAACGTCGTCTACAACGTTCCCGATATCGGGAACTTCCTGCAGACGATGACTGCCCACGCCCGGAATCGGGTGGTCATCGAGCTCACCGACTCCCATCCGTGGACGGCGATGGCCGCCCTCTGGCGCCGGTTCCACAGCCAGGAGCGCCCCAGCGGCCCGACGACGGCCGATTTCCTGGACATCACCGCCGAACTCGGGTTCGACCCGCAGGTCGAGACCTTCCATCGGACGCCGGCCTGGTCGGCGGCCCCGCCCGACGTCGTCCTCGCGTTCAACCGCCGACGGCTGTGCTTGCCCATCGAGCGCGAACCCGAAGTCGCCGCGGCCATGCGCGAGCTGCCCGCCGCCGGCCCGGCGACCGCCAGCACCGTCTGGTGGGACCGCTGACCTCAGGTCAGGTGCGGGTGTATCGCGAGTCCGGTTGCTTCGGCGACCCGGTCGAAGTCCCGGTCGGCATGCAGGAGCGAGGCACCGGCGTCCAACGCGCAGACGACGACGAGTAGGTCGGTGAGTTGGCGCGGCGTCACTCCGCGACTCCGCACCCTGCGGTACAGATCGGCGGCGCGTTCGTAGTCCAGCACTCCATGTAAGGCGAGCATGGGCAGGGCGAACAGGTGTTCCCGAACGGCGCGACGTTCGCGCTCGTACCGGACACCGGCCAATGCCTCCATCACCACGATCTCGGTGGTCGCAAGCGGCGCCCTGTCGGCAAGCAGCGACCGGAGGGTCAGATGGGCCGAGCTACCGGTGGCCCGAAAGAACTCGATCCACACCGAGCTGTCGACGACGATCACTCCCGCAGCCACCATCGCTGCCTGTCACCTTTACCTCGCATCTCTTCGAGGTCGCCGTCCCAGCCGATCCCCTCGAGCGCGAGCAGTCCGGCGTACGGATCGTCGCTGATGTCGCCGACCAAGCGGCGCAGCGCTATGTCGATCGCCTCCCGGCCTACCGGTTATCCAGAGGTGCGCCACCTCTGGGCGATCTAAGGTGCAGGAGTGCCCGAGCCCACGCCAGTCGACATTCGGGTCAGCGGACTCCGCAAGACCTTCCGGGTGTCCGAGCGCGAGGCCGGTCTGCGAGCCTCGATCCGCAGCCTGGTACGCCGTAGCTATCGGGACGTCGAGGCCGTGGCCGGCGTCAGCTTCGACATCGAGGCCGGAGACGTCGTCGGCTTCCTCGGGCCCAATGGCGCCGGCAAGACGACGACTCTCAAGATGCTCTCCGGGCTGCTGCACCCCACCGGCGGTGAGATCAGCGTGCTCGGCCACGTCCCCGCCCGACGCGAACATGCCTACCTGCGCCGAATGACCCTGGTGATGGGCAACCGCAACCAGTTGCAGTGGGACATCCCGGCGCTGGACTCCTTCGAGATGAATCGGGCGATCTATCGAATCCCGGAAGCAGATTTCCGCCAGATCCGTGACGAGATCGTCGAACTACTGGAGATCGGAGATCTGGTACGCAAACCCGTCCGCACGCTGTCTCTCGGCGAGCGGATGAAGGCCGAGATCGCCGCCG